>JANWZF010000093.1 GCA_025054905.1 Tepidimonas sp. | reverse complement strand
CACGAGGACCACCATGAGCGATCCGACCCCATCTGGAGCCTGCGCCCCGTCGCCCGGGACTCCCGCCACCCCGTCGCGCTACCGCAGCGAACACCAACGCGACGTGGTCAACCGCTTGAAGCGCATCGAGGGGCAAGTGCGCGCGCTGATCGAGATGGTGGAAGCCGGCCGCCCCTGCGAGGACGTGGCGCAGCAGATGTCGGCCGCCCGCAAGGCGATGGACAAGGCCTTCTTTCGCATGATGGCCTGCTCCGTGATGGAGTCGGTGGCGGTGTCGGACGACCAGACTCTGCGCGAGGTGGAACGCTCCACGCGCATCCTGGAAAAGTACGCCTGACGGTGGAGGTCTATCTCGTCGGAGGTGCGGTGCGCGACGGGCTGCTGGGCCACTTCCACGTGGCGCATCGGCGGCCGGATGGCAGCGTGCACGCCGACCGCGACTGGGTGGTGGTCGGCGCCACGCCGCAACAAATGGTGGCGCAGGGATTCGTGCCGGTCGGGCGCGACTTTCCCGTTTTTCTCCACCCGCAGACGCGCGAAGAGTACGCGCTGGCCCGCACCGAGCGCAAGACCGCGCGCGGCTATCACGGCTTTCACTTTTTCGCCGACCCGACGGTGACGCTGCAGCAGGATCTGGCGCGGCGCGATCTGACCATCAATGCCATGGCACTGCCGGCTGCGGCACTGCGCCCGGACGGCAGCTTCGACCCAGACGATCCGCGCCTGGTGGACCCCTACGGTGGACGGCGTGATCTGGCCGCCAAGGTGCTGCGCCACGTCACGCCGGCCTTTGCGGAGGACCCGGTGCGCATCCTGCGCATGGCGCGCTTTGCGGCGCGCTGGCCGGATTTCATCGTGGCGCCGCAGACGATGGCGCTGATGCGCGACATGGTGGCCCACGGCGAAGTCGATCATCTGGTGCCTGAGCGCGTGTGGCAGGAGCTG
This sequence comes from Tepidimonas sp., assembly GCA_025054905.1. Taxonomy (GTDB): domain Bacteria; phylum Pseudomonadota; class Gammaproteobacteria; order Burkholderiales; family Burkholderiaceae_C; genus Tepidimonas. The sequence goes on along the minus strand of JANWZF010000093.1, from coordinate 8,817 downwards.
TCGCGCGGGCTGATGGAGCAGTGCCCCTCGCGCATGCTGCAGGTGCTGCGCGAGTGCGGCGCCTTGCGTGTGCTGCTGCCCGAGGTGGATCGGCTGTGGGGTGTGCCGCAACCGGCCGAGCACCACCCCGAGGTGGACACCGGCGTGCATCTGGAGATGGTGCTGGACATGGCCGCGCGGCTGCACGCACCGCTGGCGGTGCGCTTTGCCTGCCTGTGCCACGATCTGGGCAAGGGCACCACCCCGCCCGAACTGCTGCCGCGCCACCTCGGACACGAGCAGCGCAGCGTCCGGCTGCTGCGTGCGCTGGCGCAACGCTGGCGCGTACCCCGTGACTGCCAGGAATTGGCCGAGGCCGTGGCACGCGAGCACGGGCACATCCACCGCTGTGCCAGCCTGGGCGCGGCAGCCACGCTGCGCCTGCTGCAACGCTGCGACGCGCTGCGGCGGCCCGAGCGCTTTGAACAGATCCTGCTGGCCTGCGAATGCGATGCGCGCGGTCGGCTGCACCACACCGAGCGGCCCTACCCCCAGGCATCCAGGCTACGCGCGGCGCTGGCGGCCGCGCGGGCGGTGGACACCGCCGCACTGGCAGATCGGGTGCGCGCCCTGCACCCTCACGTGCGCGATCTGGGCTTGCGCATCGGTGCCGCGATCGATCAGGCACGCACCGAGGCGGTCGCGCAAGCGCTGGCGCCTCAGTCCGAAGGATGCCCACCGTACACGGCCGCCCCCTGTGCCTCGGCTGGCGCGGCCCAGGCTGCCGCCCCAGCCTGCCAGTGCGCCAGCCAGGCCGGCCACTCGGCGGCCGGCATTGGCCGCGCGATGCCGTAACCCTGAGCCTCGTCGCAGCCCAGGCGGCGCAGCGCACGCGCCAGCCCGTCGTGCTCGACCCCCTCGGCCACCACGGTGCGCCCAAACGTATGCGCCAGGCCGACGATGGCCTGCACCAGCTGGCGGTCATCGTCGTCATCCAGCATGCGCAGCACGAACGAGCGGTCGATCTTGATCCTGTCCACGGGCAACCGGCGCAAATAGCCAAGCGACGCGTAACCCATGCCGAAGTCGTCGATGGCCACCGACACGCCCAGCGCACGCAGCTGCTCGATGGTGGCGGCGGCCTGCTCCAGGTTGTCCAGCGCGGCCGATTCGACCAGCTCGATGTCCAGCAGGTCCGCCGGCACGCCAGGCACCGACGCCAGCAGCAGCTGCAACCGGGGCACGAAGTCGGCACGCAGAAAATGCCGTGCGGCAATGTTGACGGCCACCGGCACGGCGCAGGCCCGTGCCTGCCAGTCCTCCAGGCACCGCAGGGCGGTGCGCAGCGCCCACTCCCCCAGCGTCTCGATCAACGCGTCCTGTTCGATCAAAGGAATGAAGCGATCGGGTGTCCACAGGGTCCCGTCGCCCTGGGGCCAGCGCACCAGCGCTTCGACACCGACCACACGGCCATCCCTCAACTGCACGCGCGGCTGATAGTGCAACACCAGCTCGTCGGCTTCCAGCGCCACCCGCAGCCGCTCGCGCAGGCGCTGCTCGGCCTGCGCACGCTGGCTGAAGGCCAGGTCGAACATCACGTAGCGGTTGCCCCCTTGTTGCTTGGCCTGGTACAGGGCCTGGTCGGCGTGACGCAGCAGCGTGTCGGCATCGCTGTCGTTGACCGGAAACAACGTCACGCCGATGCTGGCGTGCACCAGCGCTTCACCGTGCGGCAGCGTGACGGGCCGCGCCACCGTCTCGCACACCCGCGTCAGGGCCCGCTCCACCTCCGCCGCACCACCCAGTCCGCCCAGCAACAGCACGAACTCATCACCGCCCAGGCGCGCCACCGTATCCTCGGCCCGCACGCAGCCTCGCAATCGCTCGGCCACCCGCAACAGCAGCGCATCGCCGGCTTCGTGCCCGAGCACGTCGTTAACCTGCTTGAAATCGTCCAGATCCAGCATGCACACCGCCAGCAGCTCTTGCGTGCGCCGCGCCCGCGCCATGGCGCGCTGCAGGCGATCGCCCAGCAAAAAGCGGTTGGGCAGCCGTGTCAACGGATCATGCATGGCCTGCCAGCGCAGCCGCTCCTGCGCCAGCAGCTCGTCGGTGACATCGCGCACCAGCCACAGCGTGCCCTGGGGCTGACCGTCGTCATCCAGCAGCGGCACCCGATCGCGCGCCAGCAGCCGCCCATCGGCACGCGCCACCGGCGGCTCGCCCTGCAACGCCGCCCCGTCGGCCGACGGCGGGCCATGCTCGCTGGCCGAAGCCTGCCCCAACGCGGGCGGCGGATCGCACCAGGTCTGGGGCGGCAGGGCACTGGCTTGCAGCAGCTGCCGCAGCGGCTGGCCATGCCATGGCGCTGGCGCACCGGGCAGCCCCAGCAGCCGACACAGTGAGGCATTGCACAGCTGCACCTGGTCGTTGGCATCCAGCACCAGCACCCCCTGCCGCATCGAAGCCAGCACGGCCGCCAGGCGCGCGCGCTCCTGCGCCAGCATGGCGCTGGTCTGCCGCAGCTCAGTCTCATCGCGCGCCAGCCGCTGCAGCGTACGGTTGACCCCCTCCATCAGCTCGCCCAATTCGTCGTGGCGCGTCACTTCGATGCGCTCGTCCAGGTGACCCTGCCGCACCCGACGCAGCAACGCCTGCAGCCGGCCCACGTCACGCCCCAGGTTGCGCGCGATGCCCGCAGCCAACAGCAAACCGGCTGCCACCGTCAGCAAACCGTACCACCAGCCCTGGCGCAGCACGGTCCAGGGATCCAGCGTGCCCTGCTGCGGATTGTGACCGATGCGCACCCAGCCGGCCAAGACGGGCCCTTGCCAGATTGGTGCCCACACATCCAGCAGGGCATCGGACTGCTGGGCCACGAACGGACGCAGCGCCTCGCGTCGCCCGAGCTGCATCCGGCTGAACTCATCGACGAGGTACTGCCCGGTCAGCACCGGTGAGGTGTGCGCCAGCACCCGCCCCTGCTCGTCCAGCACCATCGCATAGCGCAGCTGCCCAGCGCTGCGCAGCGCATCCACCTGCTCAGCCAGCAGGGCCAAGTCGCGGGCCAGCACCCCCTGGCGTGCTGCCGCGGCCAGCTGGCGCGCTTCCTGCAGCACAGCCTGCCGCTCCAGCTCGACGCGCGAGGCAGCACCACGCCGCGCCACGTCCCAAAGCGTCACCGCCAACACCGCCACGTGCAGCACCGCCATCGACAGGGCCAGGCGGCGCAGGAACGACGCCTGCCACCACCAACGCCAGGCGCGTCGTCCCCAGTCCATCACGGCAGACTCCCGAAGACGCGCTCGTACTCCCGCAGAAAGACCCTCACCGGCTCGTAACGGGCATCGTTGGCCCGCTCGAAGCCCTGCAAGCCAGCCTGCGCCAGGCGGCGCTGCCCTTCGGGATCGCGCGCCAGATCGACCAGCGCCTGCACCACCTGCGCCACCCGTTGCGGATCAAGGTCATCGCGGGCCACCAACGCGTTGTTGACCAGCGCGGGCGTGCGCCGATCCACCTCCAGCGTGGCCGCCAGCTTGGGTTCCCGCTGCTGGAACAGCCGCCACGGAGGCGGCCACGTCAGGGCCAGATCGACCAGCCCATGGGCCACGTTGAGGATGCTGGACTCCTGCGAGCCGACCACCTCGATCTTGAGTCGATGCGTGCGGTCCAGGCCGTCGCGGTGCAGCTGCCAGCGCGGCAGCATGCAGCCGGCCAGCGCTGTCAGCGCCGGACAGCTGATCCGGATCACCGACCCGGGCGGGGGCAGCTGCCACCCCCGGCGCCGCAGCACCAGGCCGTGAAAATCCTCGTCGCCGCTGACCTTGCCCACCACGTGGTAGCCCCAGGGCAGGGCGCGCACAGTCTGGTACGGATTGGGCAGGGCCAGCTCCGGCTGGCGCATGCGCAGCTTGGCTTCGAAATGGGCGTAGTCGCTGGAAGCTTCCAGTCTGAGCTCAACATCGGCCAGCCGGGCGTTGGCCCATTCCAGCAGCGGGCCGTAGCGCTCATGCAAGGTCACCGGGTTGTGCAACGGATGCACCGCCAATGTCCACAACAGCTTGCTGCCCGGTGCGGGCCGTTCACCATAGGCCGGCAGTTGCACGTCCGGATCGGTGCGCTGACAGGCCGCCAAAACCAGCAACACCCCCCCAAGCAGCCCCAGGCGGCACAGCCCTACGATCCTTGCCCCCCAGCCTTGTGCCGGTGTCATGCGCCACCCCGTCGCCGATCTGATTGCGTTGGGCTGCAGTGTACGGCGCGCAAAGCTGCCACGCCACTGGGACCAGCCCGCACGCCCGCAGCGGCATCGGTCAGTGCCGAGACGTCAGCGCGGCGTGGACCCAGCGCACGATGTCGCCCTGACCCATCGCGCCGGACTGGCGTGCCACCTCGCGGCCCCCAGCCCACAGCACCAGGGTCGGGATGCTGCGAATGCCCCAGCGTGCCGCCAACGCCGGCTGCTCCTCGGTGTTGACCTTGACCAGCCGCACGTGCGGCTCCAGCTGGGCGGCGGCAGCCTCGAAGTGCGGCGCCATCATCCGGCAGGGGCCACACCAGGGCGCCCAGAAATCCACCAGCAGCGGCAGGTCGCTGCGCTCAAGGTGGCGCTCGAAGGCCGCCGCATCCAACGCCACCGGGTGAGCGGTAAACAGCGGCTGGTGGCAGCGGCCGCAATCGGGGGCCGCCTCCAGCTGGTCGGCGCGCACCCGGTTGGTGGTGTGGCAGTGGGGGCAGACGACGTGCAGGGTGTCCCGGTTCATGCTCGATCGCTCCAAAAAACCGACGGCGCGCCAACGCAGGCCCGAGGATGTTGCGGCCGCCGCCAGCACCGCATATGGCGCCCATCGGGCCCGCTTCAAGAGATACCCTCGGTCGTATCGATCGACGACCCCAGCCGTTCGCCCCCACGTCTACAGCCACCGCGCCAGGGCAGCGGCCACCAGGCTCAGCAGCAGGGTGCTGCCCAATGGGATGAACCAGGGGCGTCCCCACAGGTGAAATTCGAAATCACCGGGCAGCCGCCCCAGGCCCAGCCGACGCAGCCAGGGCCACAGACCGTTGATGAGCACCAGGGCCAACAGCGTCACCAGCAACCAGCGCAGCATCGCGGCTTCCTTTCGCGCAGCGCGTGGCCTTCACAGGGTGTGCGTGCGATCGCCCTGGGCAAAGCCCAGCGGCACCCAGCCCGTCGCGCATGCAGGCGGGGCCAGCATCAGGGCCTTGAACAGCTCGCCCATTTCATGTTCGTGCACCAGCTTCAACGCCATCGCACGCTGCGGCAACGGGGCCTGCTGCAACACGTCGAGCAAACCGGTGTTGAGCAGGAAGCGCCCCTGGCTCGTGTAGCCGAGCACCTCCAGCCCTGCCTCCTGCGCCGCCAGCGCGATGCCGGTGAAGTTGACATGCGCGGTGATGTCCTTGGCGCCCACCTCGCGCAGCGGATCGTCGTCGGCTCGGTGCGCGCGGTGGCACATCAGCGTGCCCTGGGCGCGCTGGGGATGGTAGTACTCGTGCTCCGGAAAGCCGTAATCCAGCCACAGCACCGCACCGCGGCGCAGCCGCTGCGCCAGCGTGCGCACGAAGGCTTCGGCCTGGGGGTGGATTTCGGTCAGGTAGTCGTGCTCACCGTCGATCGCACACGGTGGGCGCAGCGCCGTTGGGCGATCGCACCAGGCCAGCGCCTGCGCGGCCTCGTCCCAGACGACGCCGCGCTCGTACCAGACGCCGCCGCGGCGGTGCAGCAGCTGCACCGGCATCGCATCGAGCACCTCGTTGCCCAGCACCACGCCATCCAGCCGTTCCGGCCAGCGCTCGTGCCAGTGCACGCGCGCGCCCCACGGGCGCAGCCGTTGCTGCTGGCGCGCGCGCAGCGCCCCCGAGACCTCGATGATGTGGTAGTGGACGTCGCCGCATCCCAGTTGCGGCAGGGCCTGCAGCAACTGCTCGGCCAGGGTGCCGTTGCCGGCCCCGAATTCCCACACCGCCGCCGTGCCTGTGGCCATCAGGGCCTGCGCCACCTGACGCGCCAACGTGGCCCCAAAGAACGGGGTCAGCTCGGCCGCGGTGACGAAGTCGCTGCCGTCTTGCGGCCCTTGCCCGAACACGCGGGCCCCGCTGGCGTAGTAGCCCACCTGCGGGGCGTACAGCGCCAGCGCCATGAAGCGGTCAAACGGCAGCCATCCTCCAGCCTGCGCCACGGCGGCACGCACGCAGGCCAGCGCCGGGCAAGACTCGCCCGGCCGGCCATCGCTCGGCTGCATCTCGCGTATAGTGTCGGTCGGCGTCATGTTGGCTGCGGCCGGTCCCGGTCGGCAAGCCCCCCCGGCCGCTGGCTGGGTGGTGGAACAGAGCGAGCATCATACTGGGACCGCGTCCGCCACGGGTTTGAACGTTCGATGACATCCCCTGTACCTTGGGTTCTGGTGACCGGCGGCGCAACCCGGCTCGGGCGTGCCATCAGCCTGGCTTTCGCCGCCGCAGGCTGGGCGGTGGCCATCCACCATCGTCACTCGGCCGCGCAGGCCCAGGCGTTGGCCGACGAGCTGCGCGCCCGCGGCACGCCGGTGCATCTGCTGTGCGCCGATCTGAGCGAGCGCGGCGTCGGTGCGCGGCTGCTGTCGGAACTGCCGGCTGAGGCCAGCGCGGGCCTGCGCTGCCTGGTCAACAATGCTTCGGAGTTCACCGAAGACAGTGGCTGGGACTGCACCCGGGCGCAGTTGGAGCGGCTGTTTGCCACCAATCTGTTCGCACCTCTGGAGCTCACGCAGGCGCTGGCCCACCTGGTGCGCCGCCAGCCCCCTACCCACGGTGCGGCCCCGACGCTGCCGGTTCCCCTGGCGCTGCACATCCTCGACCAGAAGGTTGACAACCTCAACCCCGATTACTTCAGCTACACGCTGACCAAGCTGGCGCTGCAGCGCGCGGTGGGCCTGCAGGCGCAAGCCTATGCCCCGACGCTGCGGGTGTGTGGCCTGTCACCCGGCCTGTGCTTTGTCAGCGGCCCCCAGACCGAAGACAATTTCGAGCGCGCGCGCCGGGTCAACCTGCTGCGCCGGCCGCTGGATCCCGCCGACATCGCGCGCACCGCGGTGCACCTGGCGCAGACCCCTGGAATCAACGGCTGCGTCATTCCGGTGGACAACGGTCAGCACCGCCTGGGGCTGGCGCGTGACGTGATGTTTGCGGTCGATCTGGGGCTGGCGCCATGAGCGACGTGTCGCTGCTGACGTTTGCGGTGCTGGATCCGACGCTGCCGCGGCGCGCGCGCTTGCTGACCCTGCGGGGGTTGACCCTACCGGTCCGCATTGGCGTGCACGCCTTTGAGCGCAACGGACCGCAGCGGCTGCGCATCGACGTGGACGCCTGCGTCGATCTGGCCGCCGCGCACGCCCGCCACGACCACCTCGAGGCCACCTTCGACTACGACGCCATCCGCGACACGGTGCGGGCGCTGGCTGCACAGCGCCATTTCGAACTGCAGGAAACCTTGTGCGACGCGATCCTGGACTGGCTGATGGCGCAGCCCGCCGTGCTGGCAGCGCGCGTGCGCACCGCCAAGCCTGATGTCTACCCCGACTGCGATGCGGTCGGGGTCGAGCGTATTGCCGTACGTGGTCCATGAGCCTGCCTCCCGCAACTCAACACAAGATCGGCCGGCAGGTACTGACGCTGACCGGCCTGCGCTTTCATGCCAACCTCGGCATCCTGGAGCATGAGCGCCAGGGCCCGCAGCCGATCCAGGTGGATGCCGAACTCAACCAGGGCTGGCAGCCGCTGCAACCGCACGATGACGACATCCGCCACGTGCTGGACTATCGCAAGGTGCGCCAGATCATCATCGACGAATGCACCGCCGAGCACGTCAACCTGCTGGAGACGCTGATCGGTAAGCTGGCCAGCCGCCTGATGCAGCTGCCCGGCGTCATCGGCGTGCGCGTGCGCATCGCCAAGCTGGAAATCTTCGACGACTGCGAGGTCGCCATCCGCATGGAATGCGGCCAGTGGTAGGCGCCTGAGCGGCGTTTGCGGGACAATCGCGGCCATGGACGTCGCGTTCGAAAACCGCAAGCTGGAAAAGCGCCTGTGCCGCCTGGTTGGCCAGGCCATCGACGACTACCGCATGATCGAAGACGGCGACCGTGTGATGGTCTGCCTCTCCGGCGGCAAGGACAGCTACGCGCTGCTGGACATCCTGATGCGGCTGCAGCGGCGTGCGCCGGCGCGCTTCGAGCTGATTGCGGTCAACCTCGATCAACGCCAGCCCGGCTTTCCGGCCGACGTGTTGCCGAACTACCTGAGCCAGTTGGGCATTCCGTTCCACATTGAGACGCAGGACACCTACTCGATCGTCAAGAAGGTCATCCCCGAAGGCAAGACCATGTGCAGCCTGTGCAGCCGGCTGCGCCGGGGCATCCTGTACCGTGTGGCGCGCGAACTGGGCGCCACCAAGATTGCGCTGGGCCACCACCGCGACGACATCCTGCAGACCCTGTTGCTGAACATGTTCTTCGGCGCCAAGCTCAAGGGCATGCCGCCCAAGCTGGTCAGCGACAACGGCGAGCACGTCGTCATCCGGCCCTTGGCCTACGTGCCGGAAAAAGACCTGATCCGCTGGGCGCAGGTGCGCCAGTTTCCCATCATTCCATGCAACCTGTGCGGCAGCCAGCAGCACCTGCAACGCAAGCAGGTGGGCGATCTGCTGCGCGAGTGGGACAAGCGCTTCCCGGGCCGGGTGGCCAACATGCTCAAGGCCTTGCAAAACGTCGTGCCCAGCCACCTGATGGATCGCTCGTTGTACGACTTTGCCCACGTGCGCGCCACGGGGCGCCCCGACGC
>JANWZF010000346.1 GCA_025054905.1 Tepidimonas sp. | reverse complement strand
TTGAAGGCGCGCTTGAGGTCATCGATCAGGTCGTCCGGGTCTTCCAGCCCGATCGACAGGCGGATCGTGCCCGGCCCGATGCCGGCGGCGGCCAGCGCCTCGTCGCTCATGCGAAAGTGCGTGGTGCTGGCCGGGTGGATGACCAGACTGCGGCAGTCGCCGACGTTGGCCAGATGGCTGAACAGTTTGAGCGCCTCGATGAACGCGCGCCCCTGCGCGCGGCTGCCCTGCAGGTCGAAGCTGAACACGCTGCCGGCCCCGCGCGGCAGCAGCCGCTGGGCGAGCGCGTGGCTCGGGTGATCGGGCAGCAGCGGATGGCGCACGCGTGCCACCATCGGGTGCGCGGCGAGAAATTCCACCACCCGCTCGGTGTTGGCCATGTGACGCGCCATGCGCAATGGCAGCGTTTCGATGCCTTGCAAAATCAGCCAGGCGGTGTGCGGGCTCATGCAGGCGCCGAAATCGCGCAGTCCTTCGCGACGCGCGCGCAGCGTGAAGGCCCCCACCGTCGATTCTTCGCTGAACACCATGCCGTGAAAGCCCGCATACGGCTCGGTCAGCTCGGCAAAGCGGCCGTCGCGCGCGTGCGCCGCTTCCCAGTCGAAGCTGCCGCCATCGACCAGCACGCCACCGATGACGGTGCCGTGGCCGCTGAGGAATTTCGTGGCCGAGTGATAGACCAGGTCCGCCCCCAGCGTCAGCGGCTGGATCAGCCACGGTGTGGTCAGGGTGGAATCCACCAGCAGTGGCACGCCGGCGGCGTGCGCGATCTCGGCCACCGCCGGGATGTCCAGCACGTCCAGCCCGGGGTTGCCGACCGTCTCGCCGAAGAACAGCCGGGTGTTGGGCCGCACCGCCGCCCGCCAGGCGTCCAGGTCGCCGGGTGGCACGAAGGTCGTCTCAATGCCCAGGCGCGGCAGCGTGTACTGCAGCAGGTTGTGGCTGCCGCCATACAACGCGCTGGAGGCGACGATGTGGCCGCCGGCGCCCATCAGCGTGACGATGGCCAGATGCAGCGCGGCCTGCCCGCTGGCCGTGGCGATGGCGGCGATGCCGCCGTCCAGCGCCGCCACCCGCTGCTCCAGCACCGCGTTGGTCGGGTTGCTGATGCGGCTGTAGACGTGGCCGGCGCGTTCCAGATTGAACAGCGCGGCGGCGTGGTCGGCCGATTCAAAGACGAACGAGGTCGTCAGGTGGATCGGCACTGCGCGTGCTCCGGTGGCGGGGTCGGGAGCGGCGCCCGCGTGCAGCGCCAGGGTGTCGAAGCCAGGATCGGCGTAGCCGGGCATGGTGTCTCCTGTGGTTGTGGACTATATTAGCTGCACTTGGGCCGCAGACGGCCAGCACCCAGGAGACAACAGGAGCCCCACGATGAAAGTTCGCGAAATCCTGCGCGTCAAGGGCGGCACGCTCTACACCGTGTCGCCGGACGAAAAACTGGGCCGAGCGGTGGAGACGATGGCGCAGTACGACATCGGCTCGCTGGCGGTCATGGAGCACGGCCAGCTGGTGGGCATGCTGACCTTCCGTGAGGTGATCGACACGATTGCCCGCAACGGCGGCACCGTTGGCGACGTGACCGTGCGCAGCATCATGGACGATCACCCGATGACCTGCACGCCCGAGACCGAGCTGGATCAGGTGCGGCCGATGATGCTGGAGCGCCACACGCGCTACATGCCGGTGATGGACGGCGGCGTCCTGATGGGGGTGATCAGCTTCTACGACGTGGCCAAGGCGGTGGTGGAAATGCAGAGCTTCGAAAACAAGATGCTGAAGGCTTACATCCGCGACTGGCCGGAAGAGGACGGCGCGCGCGCCGACGCCACCGCAGGACCCGACGGCACGCCAGCGGCGCGCTGATGCGGCGGTGACCGATGGCGCGCTGACCCTGCTGGCCGGGCTGCTGGGCGGCGTCGGCCTGTTCCTCATGGGCATGGAGCTCATGACGGACGGGTTGCGCCTGGCTGCCGGGCCGGCGCTGGAACGGATTCTGGCGGCGTCCACGGCCACCCGCGTGCGTGGGCTGGCCGCCGGTGTGCTGGTCACTGCCCTGGTGCAGTCGTCCAGCGCGGTCACGGTGGCCACGATCGGCTTTGTCAATGCCGGGCTCCTGACGTTGGCCGGGGCCCTGTGGGTGCTGTTCGGCGCCAATGTGGGCACCACGATGACCGGTTGGATCGTCGCGGTGCTGGGCTTTGGCGTCAAGATCGATGCGCTGGCGCTGCCGCTGATCGGGCTGGGCGTCGGGCTGCGGCTGAGCGGCAGCGGCACGCGGCGCAGCGCGCTGGGCACGGCGCTGGCCGGCTTTGGCCTGCTGTTTTTCGGCATCGAGGTGCTCAAAGACACCTTCGATGGCGTGGCACGCCACCTGCAGCTGCCCAGTGGCGGCGGCTGGACGATGGTGCTGGCGCAGCTGGCCGTCGGTCTGCTGCTGACGGTGCTGATGCAGTCCTCCAGCGCCTCGCTGACCGTGGCGCTGAGCGCCGCGCAGGCCGGCCTGATCGACGCGCAAGGGGCCGCGGCGGTGGTCATCGGCGCCAACATCGGCACCACGGTGACGGCGGTCATCGCCGCTTTGGGGGCCACCGCCAACGCGCGCCGCGCGGCCAGCGCGCACGTGTTGTTCAACGTCATCACCGGGGGGGTGGCGTTGCTGCTGCTGCCATGGCTGGTGCAGTGGCTGTTGCAGCTCAAACAGGCGCTGGGCCTGCCACCGGCCCCCGCGTTGACGGTGGCGCTGTTTCACACCACCTTCAACGTACTCGGGGTGGTGCTGATGTGGCCGCTGGCGCCGGCGTTGACGCGCTGGTTGCAGCAGCGCTTCCGCAGCGCCGAGGAAGACGAGGCGCGGCCGCGCTACCTGGACCCCACGGTGTTGACCGTGCCGGAGCTGGCGCTGGATGCGCTGCGCCGGGAATTGGGGCGCCTGCAGGGGCTGGCGGCGCGCGCGCTGCGCACCGTGCTGGAGCTGCCTGCCCTGGGCGGACCGTCCGAGGCAGACGGGGTACGGGCGCACGAGCGCCTGGCCGGCTCGCACAGCGTGGCGCGCGGGCTGGCCCACGCGGTGGGCGACTTCATCGTGCGGCTGCAGCGCACCGAGCTGGGCCGCGCCAGCGCCGAGCGTCTGCCCGATCTGCTGCGCGTGGCCCGCTACGCCGAGGTGGCCGTCGAACAAGCCGAGGAAGCCGCCGAGGCGCTGGCACCGTGGCCGCAGCCGGCCGCCGGTCTGCCGCTGCTGGAGCTGGCGGCGTTTCGCCAGCGGGCGCTGGCCCTGCTGGCACCCCTGGAGGCCGGCGCACCCGGCAGCAGCGCGGTGGAAGCCGCGCTCATGGAGGCCGAGGATGCCTACGCGTTGCTGAAAGCCGCGCTGCTGCGTGCCGGCAGCCAGGGGCAACTGACGTTGGACGCCATGGACGCCTGGCTGCGCGCGGCCAGCGAGCTGCGGCGTGGTTTGCAGCAGATCGTCAAGGCCTACCGGCTGGCTGGGCAAGCGGTCGGCGCTGCTGCGGGATAATGCCGCTCATGAGCGGCAACACCCTGGGCACCCTGTTTCGTGTCACCAATTTCGGCGAATCGCACGGGCCGGCGATCGGCTGTGTCATCGACGGATGCCCGCCCGGATTGCCGCTGTCAGAGGCCGACATCCAGCCCGAGCTGGATCGCCGCCGCCCGGGCAGCAGCAAATACGTCACCCAGCGTCAGGAAGCTGACCAGGTGCAGATCTTGAGCGGGGTGTACGAGGGCCACACCACCGGCGCGCCGATCGCGTTGCTGATCGCCAACACCGATCAGCGCAGCAAGGATTACGCCGACATCGCCCAGACGTTTCGTCCGGGGCATGCTGACTACACCTACTGGCACAAATACGGCATCCGTGACCCCCGGGGCGGTGGACGCTCGTCGGCGCGGCTGACCGCCCCCACCGTGGCGGCCGGGGCGGTGGCGCGCAAGTGGCTGCGCCAGCGCCATGGCACCGTCGTGCGTGGCTGCCTGCTGCAGATCGGCACGGTTGAGGTACCGTTCGAAGGGTGGCACCACGTTGAGGCCAATCCGTTCTTTGCCCCGACGGCCGACGTCTCCGCGCTGGAGGCCTACCTGGCCGAGATCCGCAAGGCCGGTGACTCGGTGGGGGCGCGCCTGCGGGTGGTGGCCCAGCAGGTGCCGGTCGGCTGGGGGGCACCGATCTACGACCGCCTCGATGCCGACATCGCGCACGCGATGATGGGGCTCAACGCGGTCAAAGGCGTGGAAATCGGCGCGGGGTTTGCGTGCGTCACGCAGCGCGGCAGCGAGCACGGCGATCCGATCACCCCGCAGGGCTTTGCGTCCAACCATGCCGGCGGCATCCTGGGTGGCATCAGCACGGGTCAGGACATCGTGGTGACGCTGGCCATCAAGCCCACCAGCTCGATTCTGGTGCCGCGGCCTTCCATCGACGTGCGCGGCCAGCCGGTGGACGTGATCACGCGCGGCCGGCACGACCCCTGCGTCGGCATCCGGGCAGTGCCGATCGTCGAGGCGCTGTTGGCGCTGGTGCTGATGGACCATGCCCTGCGCCACCGCGCGCAGTGCGGCGACGTGCAGGTGCAGCCGCCGCCCGTGGCGGCGCAGGCGTGCGGGACATGAGTGGGCCGGCCGCAGCGCCGCCACCACTGTGGCCGTTTGCGGTGCTGTCGGCAGGCTACTTTGCCCACATCGGCTTTTTCAATCCTTACCTGCCGCTGTGGCTGCAGCAGCTCGGCTACGGGTTGCTGCCGATCGGTTTGCTGACGGCGCTGCAGTCGGCCACACGCGTGTTCGCGCCTTACGTGTGGGCCAGCTTGAGCGACCATCACGGCGATCCGTTGCGCTGGCTGCGCTGGTGCGCGCTGGCGGGGCTGGTGCTGACCGGGGGGCTGGGCTGGCAGCCGACACCGTGGTGGCTGCCCGTGGTGCTGGCCTTGCTCTTTACCCACACCAGCGGCATGATGCCGCTGGCCGAAACGGCGCTGGCGCATGCCGTCAGCCAGCATGGCGGCTTTGACGCCGCGCGCTACGGGCGCATCCGGCTGTGGGGGTCACTCGGTTTTCTCGTGACGGTGCTGGCTGCCGGGGCCTGGTTCGAACGCCATGGTCTGGCCAGCTTTCCGCTGTGGGCCAGCGCCACCCTGTTGGTGGTGGTGCTGGCGGTGTGGCGCTTGCCGGCGGCCGCATGCCGACCCGCGCAAGCGGCGCCGGTCCGTACTGCTGCGCTGCTGCGGCGGCTGCGTCAGCCGGCTGTGGCCTGGTTTTTTGCGGCACTCTTCTGGCACGTGCTGGCGCATGTTTTTCTGTACATCTTTTTTTCGCTGTACCTGGATGCGCTGGGCTACGGCAAGGGGGTGATCGGGGCCCTGTGGGCCACCGCGGTGGTGGTGGAAATCGCGTGGTTTTTGACCCAGGGACGCTGGCTGCCCTGGCTCAGCGATGGGCAGTGGCTGTTGCTGGCGGCTGGCCTGGCGGCGGTGCGCATGGCGGCCACCGCCTGGGGGGCCCAGTGGCTGGGTTTGCTGGTGCTGGCCCAGGCCACCCACGCCATCACGTTTGCCGCCCACCACTCGGTGTGCATCGGGTTTGTCAACCGCCACTTCGAGGGTGCATTGCGCGCTCGCGGGCAGGCGCTGTACTCGGTCATCGGCTACGGACTGGCGGGCGTGGTCGCGGGGGCGGTGGGGGGCTGGGTCAGCACCCACTGGGGGCTGAGTGCGGTGTTCATCGCCGGCCTGCTGTCTGCCCTGGCAGCGGCAGTCTGCGCCTGGCAGGTGCGTCGCTGCGAAGGCGTGGCCCGGTTGCGCTGACCGTGCGCAGGCCGTTTCAGCGGCCCAACGGTGCCACGCCAAACAGCGTGGCGTGCAGGCCAAAGGCCAGCGCCGCCCATACCGCCAGGCCGACCACCACCGTGGCCACCGTCGCGGGCAGCGACACCGGGTGGCGCGGGTCGGGGTCGGTGTCGCCCGGTTCGTCGTCGTCCGCCGCGTCTGCGCGGTGCCCATCGGTCGGGAGCAAGCCGCGCTGGCGGGCAGCGCGGTAGTTCAGCACCGCCCACACCAGAAAACCGCCGAACAGCAGCAGATCGGCCAGGTTGCCGTTGGCCAGCAGGTGCGCCAGTGCCCACAGCTTGACGCCCAGCACCATCGGATGGTGCAGCCGCACCTTCAGGGCGTTGCCTGGCACATACGCGGCCACCAGCAACACCATGGCCGGCAGGTTCAGCAGCGCGGCCACGTGACGGGCCGCCGTGGGCGGCGTCCACAGCACCACCGGCTGCTGGCGCGCCAGGCCATAGCCCCAGATGACCAGCGCCAGCCCCAGCAGCGACAGCAACGCGTACGCGCTTTTCCACGCCGCCGCTCCGATGCGCTCGATGGTCTGTGTGCGCCACTCCTCGGCGACGATGCGCACCGAATGCACACCCAGCAACAGGATCAGCCCCAGCACCAGCCATTGCATCGCCCATCTCCTGCGGCGCACGGCGCGCCCAAGGTACCCATGATAGCGGCTG
>JANWZF010000033.1 GCA_025054905.1 Tepidimonas sp. | reverse complement strand
GACACCGGATGCGATCCTGCGCGCCCAGCTCGTCGCCTGGGACAAGATCATCGCCAAGAAGAGCGCCGAAAACCCGATGTTCAAGAAGGTGCTGGACAGCCAACGCGCCTTTGCCGAGCGCGTCGGAGGGTGGTGGAACGACTACACGGTCGACTTCAAGATGGCCTGGAACCACTACTTCCGCCGTCAGGGTGGCGGACAACCGCGCGGCTGAGCGGCCTGTGCCTGTCGGCGGCTTGACCCCAAGCGCAGCCGCCGACAGGCCGCCGCGGCGATGCGGCGGTTTGGGCCCACCCTCACCTTGGCCTGTGGAATCGATCGCATGACCCCACGCTGGCTGCTGACCATCGAGCGGCTGTCGGGCCTGGCTGGACGCACGGCGGCCTGGCTGATCGTCGCGCTCACCCTGGGCATCACCTACGAGGTGGTGGCCCGCTACGTGTTCAACACACCGCACGACTGGTCGCTCAACGCCCAGGTGATGATGTACGGCACGCTGTTCATGCTGGCGGGAGCCTACACCCTGGCCACCGGTGGGCACGTGCGCGGCGACGTGCTGTATGGATTTTTTCGCCCCCGCACCCAGGCCGTCATCGATCTGTTGCTGTACGTCGTCTTCTTCCTGCCCGGGGTGCTGGCGCTGACCTGGGCCGGCTGGAGCTACTTCCAGGATTCGTGGGCCATCCGCGAAAAGACGTTTTCCGCCACCCCGCTGCCGCTGTACCCGTTCAAGTTCATCATCCCGCTGGCCGGCGCTCTGCTGCTGCTGCAGGGGCTGGCCGAAATCGTGCGCTGCGTGCTGTGCCTGCGTGATGGCACCTGGCCGGCGCGGCTGCATGACGTCGAGGAAGTGGATGTCGACAAGCTCAAGGCGATGGTGCACGTGCGCGATGAGGACATCGCCGCGCTGGACCGCTACGTCGTGCGGGACGGCGCCGCCGATGCACAGGGAGTCCGCTGATGCGCCGAGAGCTGTGGTTTGGTTTGAGCCTGATGGGCCTGATCCTGGCCGGCACGGCCTGGATGGCGCTGAGCGCCGAAACCCTGACCAACGGCCACTACGG
Organism: Tepidimonas sp.; assembly: GCA_025054905.1. Classification (GTDB taxonomy): domain Bacteria; phylum Pseudomonadota; class Gammaproteobacteria; order Burkholderiales; family Burkholderiaceae_C; genus Tepidimonas. The sequence goes on along the minus strand of JANWZF010000033.1, from coordinate 1,282 downwards.
CCTGATGATGCTGGCGCTGGTGGTGGTGGCCATCATGCTCGGCTTTCCCACGGCGTTCACGCTGATGGGCATGGGCATCATCTTCACGTTTTTCGCCTACCACTCCGGCGGGCAGACGGTGCCGGGGGCGATTCAGCAAACCCTGGATCTGATGGTGCAGCGGGCGTTTTCGGTGATGAGCAACGACGTGCTGATCTCGATCCCGCTGTTCGTCTTCATGGGCTACCTGGTCGAGCGCGCCAACCTGATCGAAAAGCTGTTCAAGAGCCTGCACCTGTCGATGGCGCGCGTGCCGGGTTCGCTGGCGGTGGCCACGCTGTTCACCTGCGCGGTCTTTGCCACGGCCACCGGCATCGTCGGCGCGGTGGTCACGCTGATGGGGCTGCTGGCCTTTCCGCAGATGCTCAAGGCCGGCTACGACGTGCGCGTCTCGGCCGGGTCGATCACCGCAGGCGGCTGCCTCGGCATCCTGATTCCGCCTTCGGTGCTGCTGATCGTCTACGGTGCCACCGCGGGCGTGTCGGTGGTGCAGCTGTACGCAGGGGCCTTCTTCCCTGGTCTGATGCTGGCCGGGCTGTACGTGGTGTACGTGATCGTGCTGGCCAAACTGCGCCCGCACACCATGCCGCCGCTGCCGGCTGAGCAGCGCGTCGTCCTGCTGCCGCCGCTGACCGAACGCCTGGCACAGGCGGTGCGGGGTTCGGTGCTGCCGGCGCTGCTGCGCGCGCTCAAGGGCCGGCGCAACCTGGGCGTGCCCACCGGCTATCTGCTGCGCCAGTTGGGCATCGCGCTGCTGCCGGCGCTGCTGTTTGCGGCCGCGGCGCTGATGAGCTGGCATTTCAACACCCGCCCGGTCGTGGCGCAGCCCGATGTGGCCGGCCTGCAGTCGCTCGAAGAGGATGGTGCGCGGACGTCCGACGACAGCGGGCTGGCCGAGCCCCCCGGGGACGAAACCGAGGACACTCCCCAGGAAGGCTTGCAGGCTCCGCCGGGCAGCGAGGACGCCGACCGTCCCTCGGCGGCAGGCAGCGCGGCCGAGGCGGACGTGCCCCCGCCGCAAGGCGCGCTCAGCAGTGCAGCCGCAGGGGCAGCTTCCGAAGCCGCACCCCGCACCGCCCCGACGACGGGCTGGTGGATCGGGTTTGCGGTGGGCCTGTTGGCGCTGGCGGCCTTCTACGCCCTGTTCACCTGGCAGCGGCTGGAAATCTTCAAGATGCTGCTGGCCAGCTTCTTCCCGCTGCTGATTCTGATTCTGGCGGTGCTGGGCTCGATCGTGTTCGGG
>JANWZF010000024.1 GCA_025054905.1 Tepidimonas sp. | reverse complement strand
ATGAGCGACACCCCCACCCCCTCGACCCCGGCGCTGAAGGACTGGCCGCTGTGGGAAGTGTTCGTGCGCAGCAAGCAGGGCCTGGAGCACAAGCACTGCGGCAGCCTGCATGCCGCCGATGCGCAGCACGCGCTGCAGATGGCGCGGGACATCTACACCCGCCGCCAGGAAGGCGTCAGCATCTGGGTCGTGCCCTCGGCGGCGATCGTCGCCAGCCGCCCGCAGGACAAGGAGGAGTTTTTTGACCCGGCGGCCGACAAGATCTACCGCCATCCGACCTTCTACGACATTCCAGAAGAAGTGGGGCACATGTGATGGACGCGGTGGCCACCGAAACGAGCGTGCTGACCGACTACCTGCTGCACCTGGGGGACAACGCGCTGGTGCTGGCGCAGCGCAACGGCCAGTGGTGTGGAGTCGGACCGGTGCTGGAAGAAGACCTGGCGCTGGCCAATCAGACGCTGGACCTGATCGGTCAGGCGCGGCTGCTGTACCAGGAAGTGGCGCGGCTGCACGGCGGCTCCGCCACCGAGGACACCTACGCCTACTGGCGCGATGCGCACGAATTTCGCAACTACGTGTTGCTGGAGCTGCCCGCCAGTCTGCCGCGCGTGGGCTACGCGCAGGGCGACATGGACTGGGGCGTGACGCTGGCGCGCAATTTTCTCTACAGCGCGCTGATGGTGCCGCTGTGGGAGGCGCTGCAGCGCTCGGCGCACGCGCCGCTGGCGGCCATCGCGGCCAAGTCGCTGAAGGAGGCGCGCTACCACCTGCGTCACGCCAGCGAATGGGTGGTGCGCCTGGGCGACGGCACCGACGAGTCGCACGCGCGCATGCAGGCCGCGTTCGACCACCTGATGCCCTACACGCAGGAGTTCTGGGCCGTCGCCGACTTCGAGGACGCGGCGGTGCAGGCGGGCATCGGGGTGGACGTTGGCACGCTGCGCGAGCCCTGGCTGGCCACCGTGCAGGCCACGCTGCAGGAGGCCACGTTGCGTCTGCCCAGCGACCAGGGCTACGTCCCGCAGGGCAAGACCGGGCTGCACTCCGAGCACCTGAGCTACCTGCTGGCCGAGCTGCAATGCGTGGCGCGGGCCCACCCCGGCGCGCAATGGTGACCATCCCCGACGCCCGCTGCCTGCCATGAACACCGCTGCCGACCCCGCCTTTCCCGTCGATGCCGCGCTCCTGCAGCGCGTGCAGACGGCGTTGGAGCAACTCACCGACCCCGAGATCCCGGTGGTGACGCTGGCCGACATGGGTATCCTGCGCGCCGTGCGCCCCGACGCCGACGACCCCGCAGCGGTGGAGGTCGTCATCACACCGACCTACAGCGGATGTCCAGCGATGGCGCAAATCGAGGATGACGTGCGCGCCACGCTGCAGCGGCTGGGCGTGCGGGGCCGGGTGACCACGCAGCTGGCGCCGCCGTGGACCACCGACTGGATGAGCGAGGCGGCCCGCGCCAAGCTGCGCGCCTACGGCATCGCTCCCCCGGGGCGCTGCCCAGGGCCGGCCAGTCCCCCAGAACAGGTGTTGCGCTTCGTGCCCGCGCCGGCCGAGCCGGTGGCCTGCCCGCGCTGCGGCTCCACCCGCACGCGCGAGGTCTCCCGCTTCGGCTCCACCGCCTGCAAGGCGCTGTGGCAGTGCCTGGACTGCCGCGAGCCGTTTGACCACTTCAAACCCCACTGACCCCCTCTGTTGCGAGCGTCGCTGCCATGAGCGTGCCCCGTTTTCACCCCCTGCCGATCAAGCGCGTCAGCCCCGAAGCGGGCGGCGCCGTGTCCATCACCTTCGAGGTCCCGGCCGCGTTGCGCGAGACGTTTGCCTTCGAACCCGGCCAGTATCTGACCGTGCGGGCCCTGCTGGACGGCGAGGAGCTGCGCCGCAACTACTCCATCTGCAGCCCGCGCTCGCGCCTGCAGCGCGCCGGCGAGCTCGACATCGGCATCAAGCCGGTGGTGGGCGGGCGGTTTTCCAACTGGGCCGTGCGTTCGCTGCAGCCCGGCCAGACGCTGGAGGTCATGCCGCCGCAGGGCCGCTTCACGGTGCAGCGGCCGCGCGCGCTGCACCGCGTCGGCTTTGCCGCCGGCTCGGGCATCACGCCGATCCTGTCGATCGTTGCCAGCACGCTGGAAGAGCAACCGCAGTCCAAGTTCACGCTGGTCTATGGCAATCGGCGCACCGCCTCGATCATGTTCAACGAGGCGCTGCAGGATCTGAAGGACCGCTACCCGGACCGCTTCACGATGATCCACGTGCTGTCGCGCCAGGCGCAGGAAGTCGACCTGCTGCAGGGACGCCTGGATGCGGCCAAGGTGCGCGCCATCATGGATGCGCTGCTGCCCGCTGCCAGCATGGACGAGGTGTTCATCTGCGGGCCCGAGGCGATGATCCAGGCCACCGAGCAGACCCTGCTGGCGGCGGGGGTGCCGCCGCAGCGCATCCACACCGAGCGCTTCACCACCGATGCCGCCCAGGCCGCCAAGGTGCAGGCCGACGTCGATGCCGCCGAGGCCCGCCGCGCCGCGCACGCAGCGGCACAGGCCATCGTCGTGCTGGACGGCAAGCAGCACGAGGTGCCGATTGGGGCGGGCGAAGCGGTGCTGGACGCGGCGCTGGAGGCCGGGCTGGACCTGCCGTACTCGTGCAAAGGCGGGGTGTGCAGCACCTGCCGCGCCAAGGTGCTGGAAGGCCGCGTGACGATGGAGCGCAACTTTGGTCTGACCGACGCTGAAGTGGCCGCCGGCTTCGTGCTGACGTGTCAGGCGCGAGCCTGCACGCCGAAGCTGGTGCTGAGTTTTGATGAGCGCTAAACATGCAGAATAATGCATGTTATGGTGCGTGACCGAGCGCGCGTGCGGGCTGGGTTCGTCCGGCTCGGCGTGCGCTGAACCACCCTCGAGGAGACCCACGATGAAGCTACGCCATACCCTGATCGCACTGGCCGCCGCTGTTGGCCTGAGCGCTGCGGCTTGGGCCGACATCAACGTCGGTGTGACGTTGTCGACCACCGGCCCGGCGGCCTCGCTCGGCATCCCGGAGAAAAACACCGTCACGCTGATGCCCAAGACGATCGGCGGCGAAAAAATCAACTACATCGTGCTCGACGACGCCAGCGACACCACCGCGGCGGTCACCAACGCACGCAAGCTGATCAGCGAAAACAAGGTCGACGTGATCATCGGCTCGACCACCACGCCCAACTCGCTGGCGATGATCGATGCGGTGGCCGAAGCGCGCGTGCCGATGATTTCGCTGGCCGCCTCGGCGCGCATCGTCGAGCCGATGGACGACAAGCGGCGCTGGGTGTTCAAGACGCCGCAGAACGACATCCTGATGGCGATGGCCATTGCGACCCACATGGCCGACAACGGCGTGCGCAATGTGGCCTTCATCGGCTTTGCCGACGCCTACGGTGAGGGCTGGTACCAGGAGTTCGCCAAGGCTGCTGGGCTGAAGAAGCTCAACATCGTGGCCAACGAGCGCTACAACCGCACCGACACCTCGGTGACCGGCCAGGTGCTCAAGATCGTCTCGGCGCGGCCGGATGCGGTGCTGATCGCCGGCTCGGGTACCCCCGCGGCGTTGCCGCAGAAAACGCTGAAGGAGCGTGGCTACAGCGGCAAAATCTACCAGACCCACGGGGTGGCCAACAATGACTTCCTGCGCGTCTGCGGCAAGGACTGCGAAGGCACGCTGCTGCCGGCGGGTCCGATGCTGGTGGCCGACCAGCTGCCCAACGACCATCCGGTCAAGAAGTCGGCGCAAGCCTACGTCAAGGCCTACGAGGACGCTTACGGCAAGGGCAGCGTGACGACCTTCGGTGGCCACGCCTGGGATGCCGGGCTGCTGCTGCAGGCCGCCGTGCCCGAAGCGCTGAAGAAGGCCAAGCCCGGCACGCCGGAATTCCGCGCCGCGCTGCGCGATGCGCTGGAAAACGCCAAGAACGTGGCCGGCGCGCACGGGATCTTCAACATGTCGCCGACCGACCATGCGGGCCTGGACCAGCGCGCGCGCGTGATGGTGCGCATCGACAACGGCGCCTGGAAGTACGCGCCCTGAGCTGAATGGATCTGCAAATCGCCCTGTTTCTGGCGCAGGACGGCGTCGTCAATGGTGCCGTCTACGCGCTGATGGCGCTGGCGTTGGTGCTGGTGTTTTCGGTCACGCGCGTGATCTTCGTGCCGCAAGGCGAGCTGGTGGCCTACGCGGCGCTGTCGATGGCGGCGCTGCAGGCCGGCTCAACCCCGGGCATCCTGTGGTTGCTGCTGGCCATGGCCGCTGCGGTGCTGGGGCTGGAGCTGTGGCGCCAGCGCCGCGGCGCCAGCGTCGACTGGTGGTCTACCGCGCTGTGGTGCGGGCTGCTGCCGGCGTTGGCCACGCTGGCGTTGCTGGTGTGGCGCCCGGCCTCGCTGCTCGGGCAGGCGCTGGCGGTGCTGCTGCTGGTCACGCCGCTGGGGCCGCTGACGTACCGGCTGGCGTTTCGCCCGCTGGCGCACGCCACCGTGCTGGTGTTGCTGATCGTGGCGGTGGCGCTGCACGGGGTGCTGATGGGCCTGGGCCTGTGGTTTTTCGGGGCCGAAGGTTCGCGCACGCCGGCTTTTTCGGAGGCGCGTCTTGAACTGGCGGGCATCCCTGTATCGGGTCAGGCGCTGGTGGTGGTGGGCGTGACGGTGCTGCTGGTGCTGGCGATGTTTGCGTTCTTCGAGCGCACGCTGCTGGGCAAGGCGCTGCGCGCCACGGCGATCAACCGCGTCGGGGCACGCTTGATGGGCATCCCGACCGAGCTGTCGGGCGATCTGAGTTTTGCATTGGCCGCACTGATCGGGGCCGTCTCCGGACTGTTGATCGCGCCGATCACGACCATCTACTACGACACCGGCTTTTTGGTCGGCCTCAAAGGGTTCGTCGCCGCCATCATCGGTGGGCTGGCCAGCTACCCGCTGGCCCTGCTCGGGGCGGTGCTGGTCGGCCAGCTGGAGGCGTTCGCCTCGTTTTGGGCCAGCGCGTTCAAGGAGGTGCTGGTGTTCACGCTGATCATCCCGGTGCTGCTGTGGCGCTCGCTGCGCAGCCACCACGTGGAGGACGAAGAATGAGCGCGCCGGCCACCACGGCCAGTCCCGCCGCAGCCGCGGCGCCGGGCTGGCTGAGCACGCGCGTGTTGACCGTGTTGGCGGTACTGGCCCTGGCGGCCAGCTGGGGCTGGCTGCCGCCGTTCACGGTCACGCTGCTGAACTACATCGGTCTGCATGCGCTGGTGGCGCTCGGGCTGGTGATGCTGACCGGGGTCGGGGGCATGACCTCGTTTGGCCAGGCCGCCTTCGTCGGGCTGGGGGCTTACGCCACCGCCTGGGTTTGCACCTCGCCGTGGGTGGCCGAGGCATGGGCGGGGTTGCCGCCAGCGCTGCTGCCGTGGTTGGGGTTGGCCCTGGGGTTGGGGTTGACCGCGCTGGTGGCCGGCGTGCTGGGGGCGGTCACGCTGCGCCTGGGCGGGCATTACCTGCCGCTGGCCACCATCGCCTGGGGCCTGAGCCTGTACTTTCTGTTTGGCAACCTGGGCTTTCTGGGCGGGCACACCGGCATCACCGGCATCGACGCGCTGGAGCTGTTGGGCTGGTCGCTGGCCGATCCGCGCCAGCTCGGGGTGTTGATCTGGGCCGTGGTGCTGCTGGCGCTGTGGGCGCTGCACAACCTGCTGGATTCGCGCACCGGGCGTGCGATCCGCGCCCTCAAGAGCGGTCGGGTGATGGCCGAGTCGATGGGGGTGGACACCGGGCGGCTGCGCGCGCAGGTCTTTCTGCTGGCGGCGCTGCTGGCGGCGCTGTCGGGCTGGCTTTACGCGCACCTGCAGCGCTTCGTCAACCCCACCCCCTTCAACATCAACATCGGCATCGAGTACCTGTTCATGGCGGTGGTCGGCGGCAGCGGCCATCTGTGGGGGGCCGTGCTCGGGGCCACGTTGATCGCGTTGCTGAAGGAGCAATTGCAGGACTGGCTGCCGCGGCTGCTGGGCGCCAGCGGCAACTTCGAGATCATCGTCTTTGGCCTGCTGATGATGGTGGTGTTGCAGCGCTACGCCGAAGGGCTGTGGCCGACCTTGGCGCGCTGGGCCGCGCGCGCCGGCGTGCGCGCCCGCCCAGCCCGTCTGCCTGCCCCGGAGGCGCTGCCGCGGCGACCACTGCCACCGCCGGGCACCGTGCTGATCGAGGCACGCGGGGTCACCAAGCGCTTTGGCGGCCTGGTGGCCAACAGCCAGGTGTCGCTGGAGGTGCGCGCCGGTGAGGTGCACGCGCTGATCGGCCCCAACGGCGCGGGCAAAAGCACGTTCTTCAACATGATTTCCGGCGTCGACGATCCGACCGAGGGCGAGGTGCGGTTGCTGGGCGAACCGATGACCGGGCAGCCCTCGCGGGCGTTTGCGCGCCGTGGGCTGGGGCGGACCTTCCAGCACGTGCGCCTGCTGGGCCAGCGCAGCGTGCTCGACAACGTGGCGCTGGGCGCGCACCTGCGCGGGCGGCGCGGCTGGCTGGCCAGCATGCTGCGGCTGGACCGGCACGAAGAAGCCGCGTTGCTGGCCGAGGCGATGCGCCAGATCGAGCGCTGTGGCCTGGCCGACCATGCCCACACCCCGGCTGGATCGCTGGCCCTGGGCCAGCAGCGCATCGTCGAGATCGCGCGCGCGCTGGCGGGGCAGCCAGTGCTGCTGCTGCTGGACGAGCCGGCCGCCGGCCTGCGCCACCTGGAAAAGCAGGCACTGGCGCGGCTGCTGGACCAGCTGCGTCGCGAGGGGTTGGGCATCCTGATCGTGGAGCACGACATGGAGTTCGTGATGAACCTGGCCGACCGCATCACGGTGCTGGACTTTGGCACCGTGATCGCGCGCGGCACCCCGGCCGAGGTGCAGCGCGACCCGCGCGTGCTGGCCGCGTACCTCGGCGACGACGGCGTGGGGGGGGCGGCATGAGCCCGTCCGAACGTCCCCCACTGCTGCGCCTGCGCGGCTTCAGCGTCTCGTACGGACCGGTGGAGGCACTGCACCAGGTCGATCTGGAGGTGCGCGAGGGCGAGATCGTCACCGTCATCGGCCCCAACGGCGCGGGCAAGACCACGCTGCTCAACGCCACCATGGGCTTGCTGCCTTCGCGTGGCGAGTTGGCCGTGGACGGCGAGGTGGTGCCGCGTCCCAGTGTCGAGCGCATGGTGGCGCGCCAGGTGGCGCTGGTGCCCGAAAAGCGCGAGCTGTTCGGTGAGATGTCGGTGGAAGACAACCTGCTGCTGGGCGGCTTTGCGTGCTGGCGCCGCGGCGACCGCACCCAGCGCGAGCGCATGCAGGAGGTGTTTGCGATCTTTCCGCGCCTGCGCGAGCGCCGGGCGCAGCTGGCCGCCACGCTCTCGGGCGGCGAGCGCCAGATGCTGGCCATCGGCCGTGCGCTGATGGCCAAGCCGCGCCTGCTGATGCTGGACGAGCCGTCGCTGGGCCTGGCGCCGCTGATCGTGCGCGAGGTGCTGCAGACGGTGGCGCGGCTGCGCGAGGTCGGCGTCTCGGTGTTGCTGATCGAGCAAAACGCCCGCGCCGCGCTGCAGATCGCCGACCGCGGCTATGTGCTGGAGATGGGCGCGATCGCGTTGCACGGCCCAGCCGAAGACCTGCTGCACGACCGCCGCATCGTCGAAACCTACCTGGGTCTGGGCGGGCGCAAGGCCGCCGAGCCCACGGCGGCGGCCTGAGGTTCGGACCGCCCTGGCGCCGGCTTTCCTGTCACGGCGCCCCATCCCCCGGTTTTCTCCTGTTTCCGCGTGAGAGCACCACCCCGATGAACGACACCCCCACCCTGCAGAGCTTGATTGCCGGCCGCTGGATCGGCCACACCCCCGCGCAGACCCTGCTGAGCGCCGTCAACGGCCGCCCGGTGGCCGTCACGCACGCCGAGCCGATCGACTTTGGCGAGGCGCTGGCCTACGCGCGCCAGGCGCAGGCTGGGCTGCTGCGCCTGGACTTCCAGCAGCGCGCCGCGCGCCTGAAGGCGCTGGCCAAATACCTGATGGAGCACAAGGAGCAGCTCTATGCCTGGTCGGCCCACACCGGCGCCACGCGCCAGGACAGCTGGATCGACATCGAGGGCGGCATCGGCACGCTGTTTGCGTACGCGAGCCTGGGCAGCAACGAGCTGCCCAGCGGCAACCTGCTGCACGAAGGTCCACCGGTGCCGCTGGGCAAGCAGGGGCACTTCGCCGGCACGCACATCCTGGTGCCGCGCGCCGGCGTGGCCGTGCACATCAACGCCTTCAACTTCCCTGTCTGGGGCTTGCTGGAAAAGTTTGCGCCGACCTTCCTCGCGGGCCTGCCCTGCATCGGCAAGCCCGCCACCGCCACCAGCTACCTGACCGAGGCACTGGTGCGCCTGATGGCGGAGAGCAAGCTGTTGCCCGAGGGCAGCCTGCAGCTGGTCATCGGTGGCACCGGCGACCTGCTGGAGCGCCTGCAGGAGCAGGACGTCGTCACCTTCACCGGCAGCGCCGACACCGCCGCACGGCTGCGCGCACACCCCAACCTGGTGGCGCGCTCGATCCCGTTCAACGCCGAGGCCGACTCGCTCAACAGCGCGATCCTTGCCCCCGACGTCACCCCGGATGACGAGGAGTTCGACCTCTTCGTGAAGGAGGTCGTGCGCGAGATGACCGTCAAAGCCGGGCAGAAGTGCACCGCGATCCGCCGCGCGCTGGTGCCGCGACGCCATCTGGATGCCGTGGCCGAGCGGCTGCGCGCGCGCCTGGCCAAGGTGGTGGTGGGCGACCCGGCGCTGGAGGGGGTGCGCATGGGGGCGCTGGCCTCGCGCGCGCAGCAGCGCGATGTGGCCGAACGCGTGGCCCTGCTGCGCGCCGGCGCCGAGGTGGTGTGGGACGGTGGCCCCGACTTTGCGCCGCTTGGTGAGGGCACGGCCGACGGGGCCTTTTACCCGCCGACGCTGCTGCTGGCGCGCGATGCGCACGGCCACGCCGCCGTGCACGAGGTGGAGGCGTTCGGCCCTGTCAGCACCCTGCTGCCGTACGACGACCTGGATGAGGCGCTGGCGCGGGCCGCGCGCGGCCGCGGCAGCCTGGTGGCCACCCTCGTGACGCGCGATCCGCAAGTGGCCGCGCGCGCGATTCCGGCGGCGGCGGCCTGGCATGGGCGGCTGCTCGTGCTCGACCGCGAAGCCGCCACCGAATCCACGGGCCACGGCTCGCCGCTGCCGCACCTGAAGCACGGCGGCCCGGGCCGCGCCGGAGGCGGCGAGGAGTTGGGTGGGCTGCGTGCTGTCAAGCACTACCTGCAGCGCGCGGCGGTGCAGGGCTCGCCGACGATGCTGACGGCGGTCACCGGCGAGTACGTGCGTGGTGGCGCGCGTCTGGAGACCGAGGTGCACCCGTTCCGCCGCCATTTCGAGGACTTGCGCATTGGCGAAAGCCTGCTGACGCACCGCCGTACCGTCACCGAGGCCGACATCGTGGCTTTCGGGGGCATCTCCGGCGACTATTTCTACATGCATTTCGACGAGATCGCGGCCAAGGACTCGCCGTTTGGGCGGCGCATCGCGCATGGCTACTTCGTGCTGTCGGCCGCCGCCGGGTTGTTCGTCTCGCCTGCGCCGGGCCCGGTGCTGGCCAATTACGGATTGGAGACGCTGCGCTTTGTCAAGCCGGTGGCCATCGGCGACACCATCCAGGCGCGCCTGACCTGCAAGCGCAAGATCGACCGCGCCAAGACCGATGCCCAGGGCCGCGGCCAGGGCGTGGTGGCCTGGGACGTCGAAGTCACCAATCAGCACGGCGAGCTGGTGGCCAGCTACGAGATTCTGACGCTGGTGGCCAAGCGCGCCTGAAGGCCGCGGGGCCCCCAGCGCTTTTCCCTTGGTCTTTTTCCCCCGAATCCCCAGCCATGACCCACGCTTTCATCTGTGATGCCATCCGCACCCCCATCGGCCGCTACGGTGGCGCGCTGTCGAGCGTGCGCACCGACGATCTGGCCGCCAAACCCATCGAGGCGCTGATGGCGCGCAACCCGCGCGTCGATTGGGGCGCGCTGGACGACGTCATCTTCGGTTGTGCCAACCAGGCCGGTGAGGACAACCGCAACGTGGCGCGCATGGCGGCGCTGCTGGCCGGGTTGCCGGTGGAGGTACCCGGAGCCACCGTCAACCGGTTGTGCGGCTCGGGGCTGGATGCGGTGGGCAGCGCCGCGCGCGCGATTCGGGCCGGTGAGGCGGACCTGCTGATCGCCGGTGGCGTGGAGAGCATGAGCCGCGCGCCGTTCGTGATGCCCAAGGCCGAAACCGCGTTTTCGCGCGCCAACGCGGTCTACGACACGACGATCGGCTGGCGCTTCATCAACCCGCGCATGCAGGCGCTGCACGGCACCGACTCGATGCCGGAGACCGCTGAGAACGTCGCGGCCGAGTTCGGCATCGCGCGCGAGGATCAGGACCGCTTTGCGCTGGCCTCGCAGCGCAAGGCGCTGGCGGCGCAACGCGACGGCGTGCTGGCGCAGGAGATCGTGCCGGTGACCCTGCCGGCCCGCAAGGGCGAGCCCACCGTGGTGGCGCACGACGAGCACCCGCGCGAGACGACGCTGGAGGCGCTGGCCAAGCTCAAGGGCGTGGTGCGGCCTGACGGCACCGTGACCGCGGGCAACGCCAGCGGTGTCAACGATGGCGCTTGTGCGCTGATCGTGGCCAGCGAAGCGGCGGCCGCGCGCCATGGTCTGACCCCGCGTGCGCGTGTGGTGGGCATGGCGGTGGCGGGGGTGCCGCCGCGCATCATGGGCATCGGGCCCGCACCGGCCACGCGCAAGGTGCTGGCGCGCACCGGCCTGACGCTGGAGCAGATGGACGTCATCGAGCTCAACGAAGCGTTTGCGGCGCAGGCGCTGGC
>JANWZF010000347.1 GCA_025054905.1 Tepidimonas sp. | reverse complement strand
TACGCCACCATCGAGGGTGGCTCGCCCCGCATCACCGACCGAGTCCCGCCGCTGATCGCGGTGCCGACGACGGCAGGCACCGGCAGCGAGGTGGCGCGCGGCGCAATCCTGATCGTCGATGACGGGCGCAAGCTCGGCTTTCACAGCTGGCATCTGCTGCCCAAGGCCGCGATTCTGGACCCCGACCTGACGCTGGGCCTGCCTCCCCGGCTGACTGCCGCCACCGGGATGGATGCGATTGCGCACTGCATCGAAACGTTTCTGGCCCCGGCGTTCAACCCGCCGGCCGACGGCATCGCGCTGGACGGCTTGGAGCGCGCCTGGGCCCACATCGAGCGCGCCACCCGTGACGGCCAGGATCGCCAGGCGCGCCTGCAAATGATGAGCGCCAGCATGCAGGGCGCCATGGCGTTCCAGAAAGGGCTGGGCTGCGTGCATTCGCTCAGCCACGCCCTGGGTGGCCTGGATCCGACGCTGCACCACGGCACGCTCAATGCGATTTTTCTGCCGGCGGTGGTGGCCTTCAACGCACAGGCCGACAGCGTGCAGCGCGAACGCAAGTTGCAGCGCATGGCGCGCGTGATGGGCCTGAGCCATGCTGACGACGTCCCTGCTGCGCTGCGCGCGCTGACCGAACGGCTGGGACTGCCCACGCGGCTGTCGCAGGTGGGCGTGCAGCCGGCGCAGTTCGAACGCATCATCGACGGTGCGCTGGCCGATCACTGCCACAAGACCAACCCCCGTCTGGCCACACGCGACGATTACCGCGCGCTGCTGCAAGCCTCCTAGTGAGCTCGCGCCCGTCCGGGGGGACTGACGACCTCACAGCGGCTCCACCAGCCTCGGGTCGGGCCGCTGCAGCCAGGCGATGAATTCATCGGCCAGCTGCTGAGCCTGCTGCACAGCGGTCTGCCACACCCGCATGCGGCTGGCCAAATCGCGGCCGTAGCGCTCAAAATCCGTGCGATCCGGCAGTTTGCCGTTGGGCAGACGGCGCACCCAGTCGGGGTCGGGCGCCAGCAGCAGCGTGTGGGCCAAGGCCGCACTGGCCCGATGACGCCAGCGCAGCCCCTTGTCCAGCCAGCCGGGCACCACCTGGCGCTGGAAGTGCGGATAGAGCACCAACCCATGCTCGGGCCGCCAGTGCAGGTGCAGGTGGTAGTCGGTGATGCCGCCATCCCAGTAGGCGCCCGGCGGTGCACCGGGGATATCATGCACCGCCTGCAGCACGAATGGAATCGAGCAGCTGGCCTGCAGGGCGGGCATGAAGTTCGTCGGCGTCAACGCCACCTGGCGCGTGCGCAGGTCGCGCGCATCAAACGGCAGCGGCGCCACCGCACCGCCTTGCGGGACGCTGAAGACCACCCGCTCCAACCACAGCGACAGCCCACGGCGGTGGGCCAGGTTGGTCAGGGTGGCCGCCGCATAGCCCAGCGGAGTGCGCCAGCGCCCTTCGCGCGCCAGCACGTGGCGCCCGCGCGACGTGACGATATGCACCCGCCAGCGGGGATGGTGCAGGACCTCGTGCACCCGTCCCCCGAAGAACGCCTGCAACTCGCGTGCGAACGCGGCGCTGACTTGACGCGCCGACGGCCGCCGCTGGCCGGGCTCAAGCTCATAGTCCTGGGCGATGTAGTCGCGCTGCAAGCGCTCAAACGCCGCCACCGCGTCGTGCAGACAGGCTGCGGCCATGCGCCAGGCACCGATCGAAGCGCCGATCAAGTGCACTCCATGCCCTCCCTGGGGCAGCCAATGGCCGAACAGCCATCGGTCCAGCGGACCCAGGATCAAGCCCTTGGGGCCACCCGCAGCGCCCGGTACGATGCCGACATGCTGCGGCTGCAGCCCCTCGCGGCGCAGGTGCTCCAGCGCCGCCGGGCCTGCGTACAGGCGCAGCGCCCTCGTCACGGCGCGGCCCCCACGTCGACGATGCCCGGATCGACCAGCAGATCCGGATCGAGCTGCAGCAGCTCACCGACCGCATCGGGGTACGAGTGGATCAGGGTGTCGCGATCGTTGCCCAAGCACCACACGCGCGCCCGCCAGGCCACCATGTGCACCACGGCGGCCAGCGGGTCTGGCGGTTCGGCGCGCAGCGGGTGGATGTGGGCCTCGATGGCCTGCACCAGGGTGCGCGGCAGGCGCCAATGGGCCGCCAACGCCGCCCCTACCTCGGCGTAGGTGTAGCCCAACATGCGCTGCTCGGCCTCGGGGCGTTGCAACGACCACCACGGCGTCTGTGCGTCCAGCGGCACCATCTGCTGTGGCAGGACCTGATGCATGACCAGCTCCCCCACCGCATGCAACAGGG
>JANWZF010000341.1 GCA_025054905.1 Tepidimonas sp. | reverse complement strand
TTTGCGCCCTCGCCCACCGGCTGGCTGCACGCCGGGTCGCTGGTGGCGGCGCTGGCCAGCTGGCTGGACGCGCGCGCCCACCGTGGCGCATGGCTGGTCCGCATCGAAGACGTGGACACGCCACGTTGCGTGCCGGGGGCCGACCGCGCCATTGTGCAACAGCTGGCCGCCTGCGGCCTGCAACCCGATGAGCCGGTGGTGTGGCAGTCGCAGCGCCAGGCGCTGTACGCCCAGGCGCTGCAGCAGCTGCGCGCGCGCGGCTGGGCCTACCCGTGCGCCTGCACCCGGCACGACATCGAAGCCGCCTGGGCCGCGCGCGGGGTGCAGCGGCAGCGCCACACCGCGCTGCCCTACCCCGGCACCTGCCGACCGGAGGCCGGTGGGCTGCGTGGACGGCCCGCGCGGGCATGGCGGCTGCACGTCGGACGCGTGATCGCCGAGCTCGGGCTGCCGGTGCCGCTGGGCTGGCACGACCGCCGCCTCGGGGCCCAGACACAGGACGTGCAGGCAGCGGTGGGCGACTTCGTGCTGCAGCGCGCCGACGGGTTGTGGGCCTACCAGCTGGCCGTGGTGGTCGACGACGCTGCGCAGGGTATCACCGACGTCGTGCGTGGCGAAGACCTGGCCGACAACACCCCACGCCAGATCGTGCTGCAGCGCGCACTGGGGGTGCCGACCCCGCGTTACCTGCACACCCCTCTGGTGCGGGGAGCCAACGGCGAAAAACTCTCCAAGCAAAACGGGGCTCAGGCCGTCGATCTGCGCGATCCGCTGGCCGCACTGGCCGCCGCAGCCGCCGTGCTGGCGTTGCCCGCCCCGGCCTCGACGCTGCCGGCCAGCCTGCGCCGCTGGACCGAGGCCTGGGCCCAGCGTTGGGGGGGATCTCTACAATCGCGGCCGTGATCACGCCGACACCCCAGACTTTCCCGACACCCGAAGCCGCGCCGCCGGGGGTGCCCCATCCCAAGACCATCCGCAGCTTCGTGCGCCGCGCCGGCCGCACCACGTCCGGCCAGGCCAAGGCTCTGGCCGAACTGGGGCCACGCTTCGTGCTGCCCTACGAGCCGCAACCGCTGCACGCCGAGCAGGTGTTTGGCCGGCAGGCCCCGTTGATCCTGGAAATCGGCTTTGGCATGGGGGAGACCACGGCGCAGATCGCGCAGGGCCAGCCCGAGGTGGATTTTTTGGGCTGCGAGGTGCACGAGCCGGGGGTAGGCGCGCTGCTCAAGCGCATCGGCGAGCTCGGGTTGACCAACGTGCGCATCGTGCAGCACGACGCCGTGGAGGTGCTGCAGCACATGATCGCTGCGGCCAGCCTGGCGGGGGTGCACATTTTTTTCCCGGACCCGTGGCACAAAAAGCGCCACCACAAGCGCCGCCTGATCCAGCCGCCCTTCGTGGCGCTGTTGGCCAGCCGGCTGCGGCCCGGCGGCTATGTGCACTGCGCCACCGACTGGCAGCCGTACGCCGAGCAGATGCTGCAGGTGCTGTCCGCCGAGCCTTTGCTCATCAACGCCAGCCCGGATGCGTCGCTGGGTGGTTATGCGCCGCGGCCTGCTTACCGGCCCCTGACCAAGTTCGAGCAGCGCGGGCTGCGTCTGGGTCACGGGGTGTGGGATCTTGTGTTCAGGCGCCGCGATGGATGAGGCCGCCCTGTGGCGTGAGCTGGATGCGCTGGCGCAGGCCGCAGTGGGCCTGTCCGAGCCCAACCCGCGCGTGGCCTGCCGCCTGCTGCTGCCCGATGGCCGCGCCTTCGACGGCCACACCCAGGCCGCCGGTCAGGCGCACGCCGAGGTGATGGCGCTGCGCGCAGCGCAGGCGGCCGGTGCCGACCCACGCGGCGCCACCGCCTACGTGACCCTGGAGCCGTGCAGCCACCACGGGCGCACGCCGCCGTGCTGCGATGCGCTGATCGCTGCTGGCGTGGCCCGCGTGGTGGTGGCCGCCATCGACCCCAACCCCCAGGTGGCCGGCCGCGGCGTGCAGCGCCTGCGCGCCGCCGGGGTGCAGGTGGACGTCCTGCCCGCCGATCACCCGGCAGCGCGGGCCACGCGCGAACTCAACATCGGATTCTGGCAACGCATGCGCCACGGCCGCCCGTGGGTGCGGATGAAAGTGGCCGCCTCACTGGATGGCACCACCGCGCTGGCCAACGGCGCCAGCCAGTGGATCACCGGCGAGGCCGCGCGCATCGACGGCCATGCCTGGCGTCGGCGCGCCGCCGCGTTGCTGACTGGCATCGGCACCGTGCACGCCGACGACCCGCGCCTGGACGTGCGCCACGTCCCCACACCCCGCCAGCCGCTGCGGGTGGTGCTGGACGCGCAGCTGACGATCAAGCCCGAAGCCCGCATCCTGCAGCCCCCCGGTACGGTGCTGGTCTACACCGCCAGCGACCCCGACGCCACGGCCCCGCAGCGACAGCGGCTGGCGCAGCTCGGGGTGACGGTGATCGACCGGCCCGCCGCAGCGCCGGCACCCGGTGCCCCCCCCCAAGTCGATCTGCTGGCGGTGCTGCACGATCTGGCCGCGCGCGAGGTCAACGAGCTGCACATCGAGGCTGGTGCCAAGCTCAACGCGTCATGGTGGCGCGCGGGGTTGGTCGATGAGCTGTTGCTGTACTTGGCCCCGCGCCTGCTCGGGCCCGGGCAACCGCTGGCAGCGCTGCCGGCACTGAACCGACTGGACGAGGGCTGGACGCTGCGCTTCGTCGACGTCACGCCGTTGGGCTGCGACCTGCGCTTGCGGGCGCGACCGCCCGGGCGCTGCCCGCTCTAAGCACGGCACCATGGCCCGCCCACCCAAAAGCGCTGCGGTCGCCCTGCGCGATGGACTCAGCCCGTGCTGTCTGGCGCTGCCACGCCTGCGCCACAGCCCGTGGCCGACGCTGCTGGATCACCTGGCCGAGCGGCTGCCACGCATCCCGCGCGAACAATGGCGCGCGCGTCTGCGCTGCGGCGAGGTGGTGGACGAGCAGGGCCAGCCTTTGGACGAACACACCCCCTACCTGCACGGCCAGCGCATTTATTACTGGCGCGATGTGGCCGACGAGGCGCCGATCCCGTTCGAAGCACCCATCCTGTTTCAGGACGAG
>JANWZF010000313.1 GCA_025054905.1 Tepidimonas sp. | reverse complement strand
GGACGGGGCGCCGCTGCCGCTGCAACGCCTGATGCCGGCCGAAGCCCTGCGCATCCAGGGCCGGCACAACGCCGCCAATGCGCTGGCGGCGCTGGCGCTGGCCAGCGCCGCCGGGGCGCCGCTGGCCCCGCTGTTGCACGCGCTGCGGGACTACCGCGGCGAGCCGCACCGCGTGCAGTCGGTGGCCATCGTGCGCGAGGTGGAGTACATCGACGACAGCAAGGGCACCAACGTCGGGGCGACGCTGGCGGCACTGCAGGGGCTGGGCGCGCAGCGGCGCCTGGTGGTGATTCTGGGCGGTGACGGCAAGGGGCAGGACTTCGCACCGCTGGCCCCGGCGGTGGCCCGCCACGCGCGGGCCGTGGCGCTGATCGGGCGCGATGCGCCGGCGATCGAGGCAGCGCTGGCGGCCACTGGCGTGCCCTGCCAGCGTCTGCCCGACCTGCCCGCGGCGGTGCGCTGGTGCGCCCAGCAGGCGCGCCCCGGCGATGCGGTGTTGCTGTCGCCGGCGTGCGCCAGTCTGGACATGTTTCGCGACTATGCGCACCGCGCGGCGGTGTTTGTCGAGGCCGTGCGGGCGCTGCAAGACGAGGAGGGGACCCCCGCATGAGCGCGTGGCAGCACCTGTGGTCGGCCGGCACCGTGCGCTGGCCGCGTCGGCGCGCCGCGGCGGCAGAGGATCTGCCGGTGCGGGTGCTGCGCCACGACCCGGCGCGGCGCGTGCGCCCGGTGGCGGGCGCGCAGGGGCTGGATCAACCCCTGCTGTGGGTGGTGGTGGCGTTGCTGTGCTGGGGGCTGGTGATGGTGTATTCGGCCTCGGTGGCGCTGCCGGACAACCCGCGCTTTGCCAGCTACAGCCCGTACCACTTTGTCCTGCGCCACGCCCTGGCGGCGGCGATGGGGGCCATGGCCGGGTTGCTCTTGTTCCAGTTTTCGGTCGAGCAGTGGCGACGCGCGGCGGTGCCACTGTTCATTCTGGCGTTGTTGCTGCTGGTGCTGGTGTTGGTGCCCTTCATCGGCAAAGGGGTCAACGGCGCGCGGCGCTGGATTCCGCTTGGGGTGCTCAACTTCCAGCCCTCCGAGCTGGCCAAGCTCGCGGTGGTGCTGTACGCGGCCGACTACATGGTGCGGCGCATGGAAGTCAAGGAGCGCTTTTTCCGTGCCGTCTGGCCGATGGCGGTGGCTATTGGAGTCGTGGGGGTGCTGCTGCTGGCCGAGCCCGACATGGGCGCCTTCATGGTCATCGCGGTGATTGCCATGGGCATTCTGTTCCTGGGCGGCGTCAACGCACGCATGTTTTTCTTGATTGCGCTGGTGGTGCTGGCGGCCTTTGCGGCGGTGGTGCTGACCAACGAATGGCGCCGTGAGCGCATCTTTGCCTATCTGGATCCGTGGAGCGAGCAGCACGCGCTGGGCAAGGGCTATCAGCTCACGCACGCGCTCATTGCACTGGGCCGCGGGGAGTGGTTCGGCGTTGGGCTGGGGGCCAGTGTCGAGAAGCTGCACTGGTTGCCTGAGGCGCACACCGACTTTTTGCTGGCGGTCATTGGCGAGGAGTTCGGCTTTGCCGGCGTGCTGGCGGTGATCGGGCTGTTCATGTGGCTGACGCGGCGCATCATGCAGATCGGCCG
>JANWZF010000179.1 GCA_025054905.1 Tepidimonas sp. | reverse complement strand
GTCACCGGGGGCGATGGTGGCATCGGGCTTGACGCTCAAAAAGTACAGCCCCGCGGCCGCCAGCGTCACCGCCAGCCACACCGCCGGTGGCACCCGCCGTCCCCCCAGCGCCAGCAGCAACGGCACCAGCACCACATACAGTCCGGTGATGAACCCGGCGTTGGACACGCTGGTGCCCAGCAGGCCCACCTGCTGCAGGTTGATGGCCACGAACAGCACCCCGCCCAGCAGCGCTCCATCGCGCCACAGACCGCGGGAGGGCAGAGGCGGCATCGCCGCAAAAGGGCCGCCGCGCCACGACCACAGCGGCGCAATCAGCAGCAACCCCAGCGTCATGCGCGCAGCCGTGTAGGCAAAAGGCCCGACGCTGTCCATGCCCAGCTGCTGGGCCACGAAGGTCGAGCCCCAGATGGCCGCGGTCAGCAGCATCAACGCGTCGGTGCTCCAGATGCGAGCCTGGTTCAAAGGGAAATCCTCCTCCTGGGGACGCTGGTTGCGCCCCGAGTCGCGGCGGCAGTGGTGAATTCAGCGCAGGTGATCTTCGATCAGCGCCGCCACCTGGATGGGCTGATCGTGGTGCAGCATGTGGCCGGCATCGTCGACGTGGGCCACACGGCAGTGGCGCACCACTTCGAGCCGGCGATGATACTCGGCCAGCGAATGCTCACCGTGCGCAAACCACTGCGCCAGACTGTCGTCGCTGGCCAGCACCACCAGCACCGGGGCCTCGATGGCCGCCCAGACCGCCAGCACTTCATCCAGACGGTAGGGTTGGCTGCTGCGCACTTTGTGCGCCGCATCGCCGAGGATCGTCCACGGGCCGTCCGGTTCGTGGGCGTGGACGGGGCGCGCCCAGTGCTGGGCCAGCCAGTGGGCGCGCTGGGGCGGCAGGCGGCGGTTGGTCTTCATCAGGCGGGCGGCCACGCCCGCGCGGCCTGGATAGGTTTTCAGGGTGATGCTGCCTTCGGAGAAGGCCTGCAATTCGTCCAGCCAGCGCGCCAGATGACGCGGTGCCTGCGACGGCGGGCTGGCCGGCAGCCCGAAACCCTCCAGGTTCACCAGGCGCCGCACCCGCGCCGGCCGCACGCCTGCGTACAGCATCGCGACGTTGCCCCCCATGCTGTGGCCGACCAGGTCCACCGGCGCGTCGGCGGCCCGCCCCAGCTGCAGGTTCACGTGCCGGATCAGCGCATCCAGGTCTCCGAGGTAGTCGGCAAACAGGTAGTGGTCCCCCAGGCCATAGGGTGGCGGCACGTGTTGCGGGGGCAGCGTGGCTGATTGCGTCAGACCGAAGCCGCGCCAGTCGGGCGCGATGCAAAGCCGCGGTTCGCGCAGCGCATCGACGACGAATTGCCACGAGGCGGCCACGTCCATCCAGCCATGCAGCAACCACAGCGGCGGCACATCCGGGCGCGGCTGACCCCACCAGCGCAGGTGGTGGCGCAGACCGCGCAGCGTCTCGAATGTGCTGTGCGAAGGGCGCAGGACTTGATACATTGCCACCATTATTCTGAAGCTTTGTTGATGACCATGCCCTGCCGCCGTCCTGCACGCGACAGCCATGTCGATGGCACCGATCGTTACACCGAGCTGCATGCGGGTTTTCGCTGGCACGTGCCGGCGCGTTTCAACATCGCCGAGGTGTGCGTGCGCCGCTGGGCGGCGCACCCCCGCAGCGCGGCCGAACTGGCGGTCATCGAAGACGGCCCGCCGCTGACGCGCCCACGGCGCCACACCTACCGCGAGTTGGCCGAGGAGGCCAACCGTCTGTCCAATGCGCTGCGGCTGCTGGGGGTGCAGCGTGGCGACCGGGTGGCGATTCAGCTGCCGCAGCGGTTTGAGACCGCCGTGGCCTACATGGCGGTGCTGCAGCTGGGCGCGGTGGCCATGCCGCTGTCGCAGCTCTTTGGCCCGGAGGCGCTGGAATACCGCCTGCAGGACAGCGCTGCGTCGGTGGCGCTGGTGGATGAGGCCACCGGCCCGGGTGTGCTGGCCGTGCGGGCGCGCTGCCCGGCGTTGCGCCACGTCGTTGGGTTGACCGGGGCGTTCGACCCGGAGGTGATCGACTGGCCCGCCGCGCGCGCCGGACTGCGCAAGCGTTTCGACCTGGTGCAGACGGCTGCCGACGACCCCGCGGTGCTGATCTACACCAGCGGCACCACAGGCAACCCCAAGGGGGCGCTGATCCCGCACCGGGCGCTGATCGGCAACCTGCCGGGCTTTGTATGCAGCCAGAACTGGTTCGGTTTTGATCCATTCGATGCGCGTGTGCGCAGCCAGGCCGTGTTCTGGAGCCCGGCCGACTGGGCCTGGACCGGCGGTCTGATGGATGCGCTGCTGCCCACGCTCTACTTCGGGTGGCCGATCGTGGCCTGGCGGGGCCGCTTCGATCCGCTGCAGGCTTTTGCGCTGCTGCAGCGCCACCGCGTGACGCACACCTTTCTGTTTCCCACCGCGCTGAAGGCCATGATGAAAGCCGAGCCGCAGCCCCGGCGGCGCTGGCGGCTGCGCCTGCAGGCCATCATGAGCGCAGGTGAAGCGGTGGGGGATGCGGTGTTTGCCTGGTGCCAGCAGCAGCTGGGTGTGACCGTCAATGAAATGTTCGGCCAGACCGAAATCAACTACGTCGTGGGCAACTGCGCGCGCCTGTGGCCGGCGCGCCCGGGCAGCATGGGCAAGGCCTACCCGGGCCACCGCGTCGCGCTGCTGGACGAGGCCGGTCAGCCGGTGCCACCCGGCACGGTGGGCGAAGTGGCGGTGCACCGGCGCGACAGGCACGGCGATCCCGACCCGGTGTTCTTTTTGGGTTACTGGGGCAACGAGGCGGCCACCCGCGCCAAGTACACCGGCGATCCGGACGACAGCTGGTGCCGCACCGGCGATCTGGCGCTGCAGGACGCCGACGGCTACCTGTGGTACCAGGGCCGGGCCGACGACGTCTTCAAATCCGCCGGCTACCGCATCGGCCCCAGCGAAATCGAAAACTGCCTGATCAAGCATCCGGCGGTGGCCGATGCCGCGGTGGTGCCCAAGCCCGACCCCGAGCGTGGGGCGCTCGTCAAGGCCTACGTCGTGCTGGCGCCCGAATGGGCCGAGCGGCGCGCGCGCTGCGTCGACCCGGCCACGGACTTCGATCCGGCGCTGGTGGCCGAGCTGCAGCAGCACGTGCGGGGGCGGCTGGCACCGTACGAATACCCGAAAGAGATCGAATTCATCGAGGCTTTGCCGATGACCACCACGGGCAAGGTGCAACGCCGCCTGCTGCGGCTGCAGGAAGAAGCGCGCGCGGCGGCCTCCAAGCCGACCGCTGCTGGATGATCCGCCCGTCACGCCCGGCCGTTGCCCTTGGGGTGGGCGAGCCGGGCCCTGGTCCCTCTTGTGGAGTTGCCATGACCTTCAACCCGATCACCTTGCCCGGCGGCCTGTGCGTGTCGCCGATCTGCCTGGGCACCATGACCTTTGGTGAGCAAGTGAGCCAGGAGCAGGCTCACCGCATCCTCGACCGCGCACTGGAGCGCGGCGTGAACTTTCTGGACACCGCCGAGATGTACGCGGTACCCGCGCGCGCCGAAACCTACGGTGCCACCGAGACCATCCTCGGCCACTGGCTGGCCAGTCGCCCGGGCGTACGCCAGCGCGTGGTGCTGGCCACCAAGGTGGCGGGGCCCTCGCGCGGCATGCCGTGGATTCGTGGCGAGCAGGCCGGACTGACCAAGGCGGAAATCATCTCGGCCTGCGAAGGCAGCCTGCGCCGGTTGCGCACCGACGTCATCGACCTCTACCAGATCCACTGGCCGGCGCGCAATGTGCCGATGTTTGGGTCGATCACGTTCGATCCGGCCAAAGACAAGCCCTGCGCCAGCATCCTGGAGCAGCTGGAAGCGATGGACACCCTGGTGCGCGCGGGCAAGGTGCGCTTCGTCGGACTGTCCAACGAGACCCCCTACGGTGTGCATGAGTTCGTGCGCCTGGCCGAACAGCACGGGCTGCCACGCGTCGTCACGGTGCAAAACCCCTACTGCCTGATCAACCGCAGCTACGAAAACGCCCTGGACGAGACCTGCCACCGCCTCGGTGTGGCGCTGCTGGCGTATTCACCGCTGGGCTTCGGGTTGCTGACCGGCAAATACGACGAAACGGGGCTGGAGCACGGCGGGCCACCCCAAGGGCGCATGGCACTGTTCGAAAGCATGCGCAAGCAGCGCTGGGGCCGCCCCGAGGCGCTGGCCGCGGCGCGCCGCTACAACGCGCTGGCGCGCGCGCATGGCCTGACCCCAACCCAGATGGCGCTGGCGTTTTGCTACCGTAACTGGCGTGTGGCCAGCACCATCATCGGGGTGACGTCGCAGGCGCAGCTGGACGCCTGTCTGGATGCGTGGGATGTGACGCTGTCGCCCGAGCTGCTGCAAGCCATCGACCGCATCCGCTGGGAGATCCGCGATCCGGCACAGTGAACGCTGCTGGCACAATCGCGGCGCTGCTTCCCTGCATGGCCCGTTGGAGGAAAACGTCTCGTGTCGTCCTACCTGCCCTGGATCGCGCCTGTGGTCGCGGTGTTGCTCGCCTATGCCATCGGGTCGTTGTCGTTTGCCGTGTTGGTCAGCCGCGCCATGGGGCTGGCCGACCCGCGCACCTACGGCAGCGGCAACCCCGGGGCCACCAACGTGCTCAGAAGCGGCAGCAAAGCCGCCGCGGCCCTGACCTTGCTGCTCGATGCCGCGAAAGGCTGGTTGCCGGTGTGGGCAGTGGCGCGCTGGGGTGGCCTGTGGGGGTTGGGTGAGGCGACCCTGGCGCTGGTGGGGCTGGCGGCTTTTTTGGGACATCTGTTTCCGCTGTACTTCCGCTTTCAGGGTGGCAAGGGGGTGGCCACCGCGGCCGGGGTGCTGTTGGGCTGGCAGCCGTGGCTGGGGGTGCTGGTCATCGGGGTCTGGGTCGCGGTGGCGCTGACGCTGCGCTACTCGTCGCTGGCGGCCATCGTGGCCGCGTTGGCGGCTCCGCTGCTGTACTGGCTGCTCGACGGCGTGGCGTGGACTGTGCACGGCGCGCAAGGTGCGGCCGTGGCCGCGATGACCGTGCTGCTGCTGTGGCGCCACGCGGCCAACATCCAGCGCCTGCTGGCCGGGCAGGAAAGCCGCATCGGTGAGCGATCCAAGCCCAGCACCCGCCCCCCCGCGCCCGGCTCCCCGAACTGAGTCACCGTCTGCCGAGTCCAGTGCGGTGCAGCGGGTGGCCCCAAGATGGAGGTGGCGGCCAGCAGCAGTGGCAGCGACCCTGCAGGAATGGGGAGTCATCAGCGCCGTGAGCGGTGGGCATGCCTGGCTGTAGGTGATCTCGACGGCCATGGTCGCCACTGCGAACTTGGACGGCGTGATCGTTGCCGGGTACGGACGGCTGGCCACCGCCCCGAAGCCGAGGTAGGAGCGGGGACCGGTGGTCGTGCTCCATCAACTGAGCTGCTCACGCGCCGAGCTGCAGGGGGCCGGGCGAGCGCGTGCCAGGCGCAAAAGCCGCGCGTGATGAACGCGAACCTGGACTTGCCCAGAGGGCAGGGCCGCCTCTACCGCATGCTCGGGGGTTTGGGTATCCAGCAGTTCAGGTTGGGGGATCGGTCGGCCCTTCGCATCGAGCACCGGAACCACCCAGGGTTCACCGGGTTGCGGGCCACGGCGCAGCACCATGGCGATGCGGCCGTCGTGCAGCCGAACAAAGGCGCCCGGTGGGCACAACCCCAAAGTCGTCAACATGGCGGCGGCAATCGGATCGGCCGCCTCGACGCCGTCGGCGGTGACCTGCCACAGGGCGGCCACACTGTCACGGCCTGGGCGCGTTTGCCTGGGGCTGAGCCAGGCCGCGTAGCGATCGATGCGCTGCAACAACCGCGTCGGGGTGTCCATGGCCTGGGGATCGTGATGGTGTTCGACGATCGCCAGCCAGCCCGGCGTGCGCACCCCGCACTCGCGCAGCTGCTGGGCGGAGCGCGCGGCGTGGGTCTCGATCCATGCGCGTTGGTGGGCGTCGGGACCGCAGGGCTGGGCGGCCAGGTCGTTCTGCAGTGCGGTCATGCTGATGTTCATCGTCAGGGCCGCGCGCTCCAGGGCCTCCCGCTCTTCGTGGGACAGTCCCAGCGCCGGTGCCACCAGGCGGCACAGAGCCCAACACACCAAGGCGTGCGCGCTGCTGTAGCCCACGTGCGACGTGCTGCCAAGCTGCACCAGCCACACCAGCGCTGCGTCCGGGTCCTCGTCCAGCGCGCCGCGCAGCTCGGTCAGTAGCGTGTCCAGTTGGGCGACGAAGTCCCCCTCTCTGGGGGCCAGCAGCAGTGCAGCCAAGCGCATTTCCAGCGTCAGCCAGCGGTCGATCCATTCGTCCATCGTTGTCCCGCGGTTTGCGACAATCCTTGCCATGCTAATCGAACACCACGTGCCGCTGCAGCGCCTCAACACGTTCGGCATCGCGGCGCGCGCGCAGCGGCTGGTCCGGGTGCGCAGCGAGGCGGACGTGCTGGCCTTGGTGCGCCACCCCGACTGGCGCTGGCAGGATACGTTCATCCTGGGTGGGGGCAGCAACATCGTGCTGACGGGGGATCTGCGCACGCTGGTGCTGAAGGTGGAAATCCCCGGCCGACGTCTGCTGCACGAGGATGCCCGAGGCTGGCTCGTGGAGGCTGGCGCGGGCGAGCGCTGGCACGATTTCGTCGCCTGGACCCTGCAGCAGGGTTGGCCCGGACTGGAAAATTTGGCGCTCATCCCCGGCACGGTGGGGGCAGCGCCGGTCCAAAACATCGGTGCCTATGGCGTGGAGCTGCAGGATCGCTTCCATTCGCTGGACGCGATCGATCTGGAGACAGGGGTGGCGCTGACCCTGCAACACGAGCACTGCGCGTTTGGCTACCGCGATTCGGTGTTCAAGCACGAACGCGCGGGGGCGCACGGCATGGGGTTGCGCGGCCGGGCGCTGATCACCCGGGTGCGTTTCTGGCTGCCGCGCCATTGGCGGCCGCAGCTGGGCTACCAGGATTTGCAGCGCAAGGTGGCTGAGACTGGCATTTCGCTGCCCACGCCGCAGCAGGTGTTTGACTGGGTGTGCGAGATCCGCCGCGCCAAGCTGCCCGATCCTGCGGTGCTGGGCAACGCGGGCAGTTTTTTCAAAAACCCGACGGTGACGCCCGAGCAGTGTGCGGACATCATCGGCCGTGACCCCCATGTGGTGCACTATCCGCTGCCGGATGGCTCGTTCAAGCTCGCTGCGGGGTGGTTGATCGATGCCTGCGGATGGAAAGGCAAGACGGTGGGCCGCGCCGGGGTGTACGAAAAACAGGCCCTGGTGCTGGTCAATCGCGGCGGTCCGCAACAGCCCTGCACGGGCGGCGAGGTGATGACGCTGGCGCGGCTGATCCAGACCAGCGTCTATGAGCGCTTCGGCATCCGGTTAGAGCCCGAGCCGGTGGTGGTCGGGTAAAGGCGGTGGGGCGCGAGGCCCCGGTCACGCAGGGTTCAGGCCGCCAGCGCCAGCGCGTCAGCGGCCGCAGCCTCGGCGCTGCGCGCCGCAGCCGCAGGGCGCGGGGCCATGGCTTCCAGCGTTTCCACCATCGGTTGGGCGCTCAGGTGCCCGGCGCGCACCAGGCGGCGAAAATCCTCCAGCGCAGCCTGCCGCATGCGCTCGATGCGCTGGGCCTGCGCAGCGCCGGGCTCATCGCTGGTGCGCTCGGCGGCCTTGAGCACCGCAGCGGGCAGCCAGCCCTGCACATGGCCACAGGTCGGGCACACCAGCCCCCGCCGCTGGGCCACCAGGACCCCGATGTAGCCACCCGCCAGAGCATGCCGTCCATCGCGGGCTTGTGGGCAGGTCAGCGGGTAGGCGGCGGAGGCCACCACCCCAGCCTGGGCGCGGTTGATGCGGTCGATGAGATCAGCGTCGAACGGGGCGGTCAGCCACATGGGTCATACTCTCCTTGGTGCGGTGATAGGTTCACCGGCATCCCGATTGTCGGGTGAGCCCGGTGGGCCTGCCAAGAAAGGTTTGCAATGCCAAACGCTTGTTACACCCCGTTACCAACCGCCCGCAGGTGGCGCTGGGCGTGGCTGGCGGCGCTGCTGTTGCTGCTGCCATTGCTGTGGCTGCTGGGGCCACGGGTGGCCTACGGCCCCGATGAGCCGGCAGCGCGGCCGCAACCGCCAGCCGAGCTGGCCAGGCTGGACGCATGGCTGGCAGCGCAAGAGCAGGCGGTGGCGGGGCTGAGGCCCCAGGCGGCCAAGCGCGTAGTCTGGCACGGCGTGGCGGGCCAGCGCACGCCGTGGGCCGTGGTGTACCTGCACGGTTTTACCGCTACGCGCATGGAGACGCATCCGCTGGCCGAGCGGGTGGCGCAGGCGCTGGGGGCGAATCTGTTTGAGACGCGCCTGAGCGGCCATGGGCAGCCCGCCGAGGCGCTGCGCGAGGTGCGTGCGCAGGATTGGCTGGCCGATGCCGTCGAGGCGGTGCGCATCGGCGCGATGCTGGGCGAGCGCGTGCTGGTGATCGGCACATCCACCGGCGGCACGCTGGGGGCATGGCTGGCGCTGCGGCCC
>JANWZF010000155.1 GCA_025054905.1 Tepidimonas sp. | reverse complement strand
CCCCGGGCGCTGCTGGACGGGCTCCAGCCCCTTGAGCACCCGGATCGCGCTCTCGGCATACGTCGAGGCAGCGGCGGCAGGCGAAATCTCGGCCATGGCGCGCGATTGTAGAGGCAGCCCCCAGCCGTTTTGTGCACAGCGCCGGCCCTTCCTTGGACGCGCGGGCCCGCTGCCACTTCTCCCCCTTGGTTGCACCGCAACGCTCTGAGGAAATAACATAACCATTTGTTTTTCTTTGTTTTTTTGGTTTGCTCAAAAAATGGGCAATCTGTTGGAAGGCTTGTCCGGCGCGGCTTGCCGCCCACTGGTCAGGTGTTGCCCACAACGTTATCCACAGATCGGTGGGACAACCTGCATCGGCCTTTGCGCATCAATCACTTGGCAGCCTGCCTTGCAGCACCGCGCCAAAAGACGCGGCCATCCCCCATCGGGCCGGCGCCGCCTGGACCGAACCACAGCACAGGATGGCGCGATCGGCTACCATGGCGGGATGCGTGCCGCTCGTCTCTCCCCGCTGCAGTTGCTCTCGTGCGCGGCGCTGGTCGTCACCCTGTCGATGGGCATTCGCCACGGCTTTGGCTTGTGGCTGCAGCCCCTGACGCAAGCGCACGGCTGGAACCGCGAGGCGTTCGCCCTGGCGATGGCGGTGCAAAACCTCGCGTGGGGGGTGCTGGGCATCGGTGCGGGCATGCTGGCCGACCGCTTCGGCCCTTACCGCGTACTGTGGGCGGGGGCAATCCTGTACGCGGCTGGGCTGGCTGGCATGGCCTTGGCCACGCAGCCGTGGCTGTTTGCGCTGGCAGCCGGCGTGCTGATCGGCGCAGCGCAGGCGGGCACCACCTACGCCATTGTCTATGGGGTCATCGGGCGCCAGATCGAGCCGCAGCGCCGCTCTTGGGCGATGGGTGTGGCGGCAGCGGCGGGCTCGTTCGGCCAGTTTCTGATGGTGCCGCTGGAAGGCTGGCTGATCGACCGCTTCGGCTGGCAAGGGGCCCTGCTGGTACTGGCTGTGGCGGTGTTGGCGATCGGCCCGCTGGCGTGGGGCCTGCGCGAGCCGGACTTTCACGGCGGCGCCGCGCCAACCCGGCAGCAGACCATCGCGCAGGCGCTGCGCGAAGCCTTCGGCCAACGCAGCTTCCAGCTGCTGATGGCGGGCTATTTCGTCTGCGGGTTCCAGGTCGTGTTCATCGGCGTGCACATGCCCAGTTACCTGAAAGATCATGGGCTGTCGCCGCAGGTGGCCAGCACGGCGCTGGCGCTGATTGGCCTGTTCAACGTCGCAGGAACCTATGCCGCTGGCGCCTTGGGCCAACGGCTGGCCAAACGCAAGATCCTGGCGGCCATCTACGCGCTGCGCTCGGTGTCCATCGTCGCTTTTCTGGCGGCCCCGCTGACCCCTACCAGCGTGTACCTGTTTGCGGCCGTGATGGGGCTGCTGTGGCTGTCGACCGTGCCGCCAACCAACGCCATCGTGGCGCAGATCTTTGGGGTGGCCCATCTGTCGATGCTGGGTGGCTTTGTGTTCTGCAGCCATCAGGTGGGCAGTTTTCTCGGCGTCTGGCTGGGTGGGGCGCTGTACGATCGCACCGGCAGCTACGACGTCGTCTGGTGGCTGGCGATCGCGCTCGGCGTGATCGCCGCGCTGGTCAACCTGCCGATCCGCGAAACCCCGCTGGCGCGCGCGCCCCAGCGTGCGCTGTCCGGAGCCTGAGCCTGGCCCGAGGGTTGCCATGCCGCTGACCGCTGCCGACTCACCCGATGACCGCCGCGCCACACGGGCGCGCTGGGCCCGGCGCCTGGTGTGGGCGCTGGCGCTTGGCCTGGCGCTGGCGGTGCTCAGCTGGTACCGCTCGCCCAGCTTCATGCTGCACCTGGCCGACCGACTCTGGAGCTGCTGGTAGTCGATGGATCACCCCGTGTCGCTGCCCCCTTCGGCATGGATCACGCACCGCGCCGCGCTGCTGCAGGCCCTGCACGGCGGGCGCCGCCGCGACGCGCTGGATCTGGCCTGCGGTCATGGCCGCCACACGCGCTGGCTCGTGCAGCAGGGCTACCACGTCACGGCGGTGGATCGCGACGCCGACGCCCTGGCCAGCGTGGCCCGGCTCGGACCGCAGGTCAGCGTGCTGCAGGCCGATCTGGAGCAGGGCCCCTGGCCGCTGCCTGGCCGCCGGTTCGATGTCGTGCTGGTGACCCACTACCTTTGGCGGCCGCTGCTGCCCACGCTCGTGGACAGCCTGGCACCGGGCGGCGTGCTGCTGTACGAGACCTTCGCCGTCGGGCAGGCCAGCATCGGCCGCCCCGCGCGCGCCGACTTTTTGCTGCAACCGGGTGAACTGCTGCGCGTCTGCGCCGGGCTGCGCGTGCTGGCCTATGAAGATGGCTTTGACAGGGCCGCCCCGCGCTTTGTGCAGCGCATCGTCGCCTGGCGTGCCGTGGATGATCCGACCGGTCAGCCCGTGCGACTGCCGCTGGCCGAACCGGCCTGCAGCGCTGGTTAGAATGTCTGCCATCCTGCGTCCCAACCCTGGCAGCCCATGAAGCCCATCACTGGCAGCATCGTCGCCCTCGTCACCCCCATGCACGACGACGGCAGCGTCGATTACGACACCCTGCGTCGATTGATCGACTGGCACATCGAGCAAGGCACCGATTGCATCGGGGTGGTTGGCACCACCGGTGAGTCCCCCACCGTGACCGTCGAGGAGCACTGCGAGATCATCCGCGTTGCGGTGCAACACGCGGCGGGGCGCGTGCCGATCATGGCCGGCTGTGGCGGCAATTCCACGCGCGAGGCCATCGCCCTGGCCGAGTACGCCCGCCAGGTCGGCGCGGACTGCCAGCTGCAGGTCGTGCCCTACTACAACAAGCCGACCCAGGAGGGCCTGTACCAGCA
>JANWZF010000046.1 GCA_025054905.1 Tepidimonas sp. | reverse complement strand
CATGCCGTCGACGAAGGCTGAGCAGGCCCGCCCGGGCAGCAGCGCCATCTGGCGCCGGTACAGCGTGGCCCAGGTGGCGTGCTCCTGCGGGGTGTAGGCAGCCCAGTTTTGCGGGATGGTCCAGTCCGGGCTGGGTGGGCGTGCGGCCTCGCCCGCAGCCAAGCCGTGCAGGGCGGTTTCAGCGGTGGCGCTCATCAATCGCCCCCATGGCCGGGGCCGTGGCGTCGATCCAGCGCGCAAAGTCGATGTCGCGCTCAGTCAGCCCCCCGGCTTCGTGCGTGGAAAACAGCATGTCCACCCGGTTGTAGACGTTGAACCACTCCGGGTGGTGGTTGCGGCGCTCGGCCTCCAGCGCCACGCGCGTCATGAAGCCAAACGCCGCGTTGAAATCCGCAAAGCGCAGCGCGCGCCGGATGGCGTGCCGTTCGGCATCGAACGTCCAGGCCGGCACCTGGGCCAGGGCGGACGACAGCGTTGTCCCTTCCAGCGGGGTCATGATGAGCCTCCTCGGGTTGTGCGGATGGGGGATTCAGGCCGCCGCAGGCGCCACTTTCAGCGTGCCGCGGCGGATCTGGTCGCGCTCCAGGCTTTCGAACAGCGCCTTGAAGTTGCCTTCGCCAAAGCCCTCGTCGTTCTTGCGCTGGATGAACTCGAAGAACACCGGCCCGAGCAGCGGCTGGCTGAAGATCTGCAGCAGCAGGCGCTTTTCCCCTCCGGTGGTGGAGCCGTCCAGCAGGATGCCGCGGGCCTGCAGCTCGGCCACCGGCTCGCCATGGCCCGGCAGACGCTCCTGCAGCATCTCGTAGTAGATGTCGTTGGGGGCGCTCATCAGCGGTACGCCGGCCATCTGCAGCGCGTCCACGCTGGCCAGCAGGTCGTCGGTCAGCAGCGCGATGTGCTGGATGCCTTCACCGTTGAACTGCATCAAAAATTCTTCGATCTGGCCGTTGCCGCCGGAGCCCCCTTCTTCGTTGAGCGGGATGCGGATCCGGCCGTCGGGGGCGGTCATCGCGCGGCTTTTGAGGCCGGTGTACTCGCCCTGGATGTCAAAGTAGCGGATCTCGCGGAAGTTGAACAGGCGCTCGTACCACGCGGCCCAGTAGGCCATGCGCCCGCGGTAGACGTTGTGCGTGAGGTGGTCGATCACCTTGAAGCCGTGGCCGACCGGATGGCGGTGGGCTGGGTCCTCGAAGCCGGGCAGAAACTCGAAGTCGATGTCGTAAATGCTTTTGCCGTCTTCGAAGCGGTCGATCAGGTACAGCGGCGCGCCGCCGATGCCCTTGATGGCCGGCAGGCGCAGCTCCATCGGGCCGGTGGGGATGTCGATCGGCTGCGCGCCCAGCTCCAGTGCCCGATAGTAAGCCTTGTGGGCGTCCTTGACGCGGAACGCCAACCCGCAGGCGCTGGGTCCGTGCTCCTGCGCGAAATAGTCGGCCAGGCTGCGCGGTTCGCGGTTGATGATGAAGTTGATGTCGCCCTGGCGCCACAGCTCCACGTCCTTGGAGCGGTGGCGGGCGATGCACGTGAAACCCAGCTGCTTGAACAGGGGCTCCAGCACGTTGGGGCGGGGTGAGGCGAACTCGACGAATTCAAACCCGCACAGTCCCATCGGGTTGTCGAACAGATCAGCCATGGCAGCGATTCCTTGATACCTTGATTGAAAGCCCACAGCGTATGTCCGCAGCGGCACAATGGGTTTGCATCATGGTCACGGACAAACCCGTATTCATGCAAAGATCTTGCGTATTGAGCCGCCAAGGAGGATGTCATGAACCCAGCCACTGCGCTGGATGCGATCGATCGCCGCATTCTGGACCGTCTGCAGGAAGACGGCCGCATCAGCAACCAGGCGCTGGCCGAGGCGGTGCACCTGTCGCCGGCGCAGTGCAACCGGCGCCATCGCAGGCTGGAGGAGCAGGGGTTGATCCGCCGCTACGAGGCGCGGCTGGATGCGCCGCGGCTGGGCCTGGGGGTGACGGCTTTCGTGCACGTGACGATGGAGCGCGGTCATATCCGCGAGGTCGACCGCTTTCGCGAGCGGGTGCGTGCGATGCGCCAGGTGCAGGAGTGCTACGCCGTCACCGGTGACTTCGACTACGTGCTGAAGGTCGTGGCGCGCGATCTGAAGAGCCTGTCGGACTTTTTGCTGGGCACGCTGGCGCAGCTGCCCGGCGTCAACGGCGTGCGC
>JANWZF010000195.1 GCA_025054905.1 Tepidimonas sp. | reverse complement strand
GCACCGTCGCTTCCGTCCCCGTTGGTCAGGGCGGACAGCGCCACGGCGGTCAGCGCCTGCAGCAGCCGGGGGTCTTCGCCAATGGGTGGGGCCAGCCGCCAGTGCACCTGGGGGTAGGCGTGGCGCAGCTGTTGCAGCTGCACGGGAATGTCGCGGCGCACATGCCCACCCACGCCGAGAAACAGGGGCAACACCGCCACCTGCGTGCAGCCGCACGCGGCCAGCTGCGTGCCTGCCTGCTCCAGGGTCGGCGTCATGAACTCCAAAAAGGCCAGCGTTACCACCGCATCCGGACGTGCCTGGCGCACGGCGGCGGCCACGCGCTCGAACGGGCGCGCCCAGGCCGCATCGCGGGCACCGTGGGCCAGCAGGATCAAGCCGCTGCGATCGGCCAATGGCATCGGTGGGGCGGATGCGGGCTGTATCGGGTCAGGCATGACGCACATCATGGCATGATTGGCCCTGCCGTGCGTCGCTGGCCGCGGCGGTGCCGTTGGCCGCTCAAAAGACTGTGAGTCCGCCATGAATCTTGCCGATACCCCCGAGACCGTCGCGAAATGTCCTGCGGTGCCCACCAGCGCCGAGCTGCCGCCCGGTGGCGCAGACTGGCTGGCCGCGCACTGGATGCCCTTCACTGGCAACCGTCAGTTCAAGGCCGATCCACGCCTGATCGTCGCCGCCGAAGGCGCCTACCTGATCGATGCCGATGGCCGGCGCGTGTTCGATGGTCTGTCGGGTCTGTGGTGCACCGGTTTGGGACACGGGCGGCGTGAAATCGTCGAGGCGGTGCAGCGGCAGGTGGCCACGCTGGATTACAGCCCGGCGTTTCAGTTTGGCCATCCGCTGTCGTTCGAGCTGGCCAACCGCATCGTCGAGCGGCTGCCAGCGGGTCTGGAGCGTGTGATGTTCACCGCGTCGGGCTCCGAAGCGGCCGACACGGCGCTGAAGATCGCGCGCGCCTACTGGCGTCTGCGCGGCCAGGGCAGCAAGACGCGCCTGATCGGCCGCGCCAAGGGGTACCACGGCGTCAACTTTGGGGGCATTTCGGTGGGCGGCATCGCCGGCAACCGCAAAACGTTCGGGCCGACGCTGGAAGTCGATCACCTGCCCCACACCCAGCCGCCAGCCGGGTCTTTCTTCCGTGGGCAGCCCCCGGCCGACGGCGGTGGGCGCTATCCGGGCGCGGCCCTGGCCGAGGAGCTGCTGCGCCTCATCGAGTTGCACGATGCCTCCACGATCGCGGCGGTGATCGTCGAGCCGTTTTCGGGCTCGGCGGGTGTGGTGGTGCCGCCGGTGGGCTATCTGCAGCGGCTGCGGGAAATCTGCACGCAGCACGACATCCTGCTGATCTTCGATGAGGTCATCACCGGCTTTGGGCGCTGTGGGGCCTGGACGGCAGCCGAAGCGCTGGGCGTTACGCCCGACCTGCTGACCTTTGCCAAACAGGTGACCAATGGCGTGCAGCCGCTGGGCGGGGTGGCGGTGCGGCGTGAGCTGTACGAGGCTTTCATGGCCGCCGGTGGGCCCGACTACGCGCTGGAGCTGGCGCACGGCTACACCTACTCGGCGCATCCGGTGGCCTGCGCCGCCGCGCTGGCCAGTTTGCAGCTGCTGCAGCAGGACGAGGCACTGGCGCGCGTGCGGGCGCTGGCGCCCGTGTTTGAGGCCAAGGTGCACGCGCTGCGCGGCGTCAGCCCGCACCTGCTGGACATCCGCAACTATGGGCTGGCCGCGGGGTTGACGTTGGCGGCGGCGCCCGGCGAGCCGCTCAAGCGTCCGTTCGAGCTGGCCATGCGCCTGTGGCGCCAGGGCTTTTATGTGCGCTACGGTGGCGACACGGTGCAGCTGGCCCCGCCGTTCATCAGCACCGAGGCCGAGCTCGACCGCCTCATCGATGCGCTGGGTGAGGCGTTGCGCGGGCTGCCCTGAAGCCATCCCTGCGCCACCAAGCCGACGGCGTCTGCAGGGGCAGGCGCAGCGCGTGCAGCAGCGTGGCCAGCGGATCGGGCCAAGGGTCGGTGGAGCGGGCGGGGGCGGTGCATCGGCGGGCAGGGCAAGCAGGCAGTCGCATGATCGATCCTCCGGGGCACATCGGTGGCGATCCAGCCACGCTCCCATGTTGACATCACGGGCACGGCAGCCAAAGGGCCAATAACGCGGTCCGATGGCCGCATACCCTGGCTTTGCGCCCCGCCTTGCTCAGCGCTGCGTCAGCTTGAACACCGCGGTGCTGGCCAGCAGATTGGGCCAGCGGCGCACCACCCGCCCCTGGTCATCGATGCCAAAGGCGTCTTCGACGTGCAGCCCCAGGCGCCGGGCCAGCACCTCGAAGTCCGCAAACGTCCCGACGCGGATGTTGGGCGTGTCGTACCACTGGTACGGCAAGCGTTTGGTCACCGGCATGCGGCCGGCGAGCACGCGCAGGCGGTTGGGCCAGTGCGCGAAGTTGGGGAAGGCCACGATCGCACTGCGGCCCACGCGGGCGGTTTCGCGCAGCATCGTCTCGGCGTTGCGCAGGTGTGGCAGCGTGTCGATCTGCAGCACGACGTCGAAGCTGTCGTCGGCAAACATCGACAGCCCTTCCTCCAGATTGAACTGCAGCACGTCCAGGCCGCGCTTCAGGCACGCCAGCACCTGCGCGTCGTCCAGCTCGATGCCGTAGCCACGGCAGCCGCGCGTGCGACGCAGATGCTCCAGCAGCGCACCGTCGCCGCAGCCCAGATCGAGCACGCTGCTGCCGGGGGGCACCAGCTGCGCGATCAGGTGTTGGATCAGGCGATCACTCATGCGCCACCTCCTTGGGCCTGCCGAGGCGCGCCCACCCGGTGCTCGAAATAGGCGCGCACGGCCGCGTGATAGCGCCCATCGTCGAGCAAAAAGGCGTCGTGTCCGTGCGGGGCGTCGATCTGCGCGTAGCTGACCGAGCGCCGGTTGTCCAGCAGGGCCTTGACAATCTCGCGGCTGCGCGCGGGCGAAAAGCGCCAGTCGGTGGAAAACGAAATCACCAGAAAGTCCGCGCGTGCGCGCGCCAGCGCGGCGCTGAGGCTGCCGTCGTACTCGCGCGCCGGATCAAAGTAGTCCAGCGCGCGGGTGATCAGCAGGTAGGTGTTGGCGTCAAAGTACTCGCTGAACTTGTCGCCCTGATGGCGCAGGTAGCTTTCGATTTCGAACTCGATGTCCTGCGTGGTGTAGCGGTAAGCCAGCCGCTCGGCCGCCTCGGTGTCGCCGGCGCGCAACGCCTCGGCCAGCGGACGCAGGCGGCGGCCAAACTTTTCATTCATCACGTCGTCGCTCAGGTAGGTGATGTGGCCGATCATGCGCGCGATGCGCAGCCCGCGCCGGGGCTTGGTGCCGTGGCGCAGGTAATGCCCGCCGTGAAAGTCGGGGTCGCTGAGGATGGCGCGGCGTGCCACCTCGTTGAAGGCGATGTTTTCGGCGGTCAGGTTGGGGGCGCTGGCAATGACCACCGCGTGGCGCACGCGCTCGGGGAACTGCAGCGTCCAGCTCAGCGCCTGCATGCCGCCCAGGCTGCCGCCCATGACCGCCGCCAACTGCTCGATGCCCAGCGCATCCAGCAGCCGCGCCTGGGCCTCGACCCAGTCCTCCACCGTGACGACCGGAAAGTCCGCCCCCCACGGCTGCCCCGTGGCGGGGTTGACGTGGGTCGGTCCGGTGGAGCCGAAACACGAGCCGATGTTGTTGATGCCAATGACAAAAAAGCGTTGGGTATCGACCGGTTTGCCCGGACCGACCATGTTGTGCCACCAGCCTTCGCTTTTGGGCAGCGGCTGGCCGTGCGCATCGGCGTACTGGCCCGCCACGTGATGGCTGGCGTTGAGCGCGTGGCAGATCAGCACCGCGTTGTCGCGCGCGGCGTTGAGTTCGCCATAGGTTTCGTAGACCAGCTCGTAGGCCGGCAGCACGCCGCCGCCGCGCAGCCGCAGCGGGGTGTCAAAGGCAAGGCGTTGGGCAGTGACGATCACGGGTGGGTTCCTTGACTGACCGGCACCGGGATCGCTTCAAGGGGCTGTGATGCACTCCGCAGCCGTCTGCACGCGCGGCGGCAGCGTCCTCTTTAGCGGCATTTTTCAAGCGCCCGCAAGCGGGTCCAAATCGGCGCCAGGATCGCAGTATACGCGCGCACGCTTGGCGTGCAGCGTTGTTTTTGCGCATCGTCCCCGCCCGGGATCCGTGCGCAGCCCCATCTTTTTGCCCACAGCCGTGCCAAAGCGCGTATGATGCGGTTACGTTTTCATCTTGCGCGATGAAAGCGGGCAGTCAGGTGATCGGTTGGTTTCGCGCGCAGCAGTAGGTTGGTGTGCCGTCGGGGCTCCGTCGCTCGTGTCAGTGTGTTTTTTGTGTCAAGGAGTCCCGTGATGGGCAACAAGTTGTACGTTGGCAATCTTCCGTATTCGGTGCGCGACCAGGATCTGCAGCAAGCCTTCAGCGCCTACGGTCAGGTGGCCAGCGCCAAGGTCATGATGGAGCGCGACACCGGCCGCTCCAAGGGCTTTGGTTTCGTCGAGATGGGCAGCGATGCCGAAGCCCAGGCGGCCATTGCTGGCCTGCACGGCCAGTCGATGGGGGGGCGCAATCTGGTGGTCAACGAGGCACGCCCAATGGAGCCGCGTGCCCCCCGCAGTGGTGGTGGCTTTGGCGGCGGGCGCCGTGAGGGCGGCTACGGCGGCGGTGAAGGCTCATTCCGCAGCCCCTACGGTGGGCCGCGTCGCCGCGAAGGCGGCTACGGCGGCTACTGAGCGGAGGCGCCGGCGCGCGCCTGCTGACGCGGCGCGAGCGTGGCACGTACATGGCCGGTGAATTCGGCCAGCCCCAGGCGCTCGTCGTAGCGCATGCGGCTGGCCGTCAGCGTATCGGCATCCCGTATCAGCCGCACCGGCTCGTCGGATTGCAACAGCTGGGCGGCCTCATCCCAGACCAGGCGCTGGCCTTGCAGGGCCAGCCGGGGGCCGGTGTGCCCCGGCAGCGGTTGGCGCTCGTAATGCGTCGGACCTTCGAAGGCATACATCTGGCGCGCATCGTCAAGCCGCACCTGCGCCGCCCGCACCACGCTGTGCTGGCCCCGGTCATGGTCCCAGCGGGCCAGTCGTGCCTGATGCACTTCGGTGTGGCCGCTGGCCGGGTAGTGTGCCAGGGAGCGGCCGCGCAGTTCAACGCTGAGGCGACCCTGGCCGTCGTAGCGGCGCAGCAGCACCTCGTGCAGGGTGTAATCGGCCTGGCCGGCAGGTAGCGCCACGGCCGCGGCGGGCCCAGGCTCGGCCGCGCGCTTGACAATCGCCCATGTCACCAGCGCCAGAGCGCCCATCAGCATCACCGGCAGGTACAGCGACAGGACATCCCAGGCGCGCGCGCCGACAGCCGTCAGCCGCGCCCATGAGGCTGGGCAGGGGGGCGAGGTCATCGCAGCGCCTCTTCCAGCAGCGTCCGGTAATGCCCGTGCGCCACCAACAGCAGGTCGCACAGTTCGCGCGCCGCACCCGAGCCGGCTGGGGCGGCCGTGAGGTGGTGCACGCGCGCGCGCACTTCAGGGTGCGCGCTGGCAGGGGCGGCCGCCAGCGCGCAGCGCCGCAGCAGCGGCAGGTCCGGCCAATCGTCGCCGATGGCCGCCGCCTGCGACCAGTCCAGCTGCAGCTCGGCCAGGATGGCCTGCGCCGCGGGCAGCTTGTCTTCGGTGCCGTAGCGCACGTGCCGCACGCCCAGAGCCTGCAGGCGGGCGCGCAGCGCGGGGGAGTCCCGTCCCGTGACCACGGCGGGCTCGATGCCGGCGCGTCGCAGCAGTTTCAGGCCGTGACCGTCCAGGGTATGAAAGCGCTTGAGCTCCTCGCCTTGCGGGCCGTAGTACAGCCCGCCATCGGTCAGCACGCCATCGACATCGAAGAACGCGACCCGCACGTCCTGCGCGCGCAGCAGCAACTCGGGGGCAAACGTCAAGATCGGCCTGTCCATCGGTTCAGATCACCTTGGCGCGCATCAGGTCGTGGGAGTTGAGCGCCCCAGCCAGCCGGCCCGCCTCGTCCACCACGAGCACACTGGTGATGCGGTGCTGCTCCATCAGCTCGGCGGCTTCCACCGCCAGGGCCTGGGCGCGGATCGTGCGCGGGGGGGCATGCATGATGGTCTGCGCCGTCAGTGCGCGCAGATCCTGGCCAGGGCGTGCCTCGATCAGGCGACGCAGGTCACCGTCGGTGAAGATGCCCACGGGGCGGCCCTGCTCATCCACGATCGCCGTGGCGCCCAGACCGCCGGCGCTCATCGCGCGCATCATGTCGGGCAGCGTCGCCGTAGGCGGCACACGCGGGGTTTGTGCCAGGGGGCGCATCACGTCGCGCACCAGCGTCAACAGCCGTCGGCCCAGCGCACCGCCCGGATGCGAGCGCGCGAAGTCCTCGGGCTGAAATCCGCGTGCGCTCAGCAGCGCCACGGCCAGCGCATCGCCCATGGCCATTTGGGCCGTCGTGCTGGCCGTGGGGGCCAGATTGAGCGGGCAGGCCTCGCGCGCCACACTGGTATCCAGCACGACGTCGGCATGGCGCCCCAGCGTGGAGTCGATGCGGCCGGTCATGGCCACCAGAGGCACGCCCATGCGCTTGATGAGCGGCAAAATGGTGTTGAGCTCCTCGCTTTCGCCGCTGTTGCTGATGGCCAGCACCACGTCGGCGGCGGTGATCATGCCCAGATCGCCGTGGCTGGCTTCGGCAGGGTGCATGAAAAAGGCCGGCGTGCCCGTGGAGGCGAGCGTCGCGGCGATCTTGCGGCCGACGTGCCCGCTTTTGCCCATGCCGCTGACCACCACCCGGCCCCGGCAAGCCAGCAACCGCCGCACGGCCAGGGCAAAGCGGTGGTCGAGCCGCTGCGCCATCGCTTGCAGGCCGGCGATCTCGACCTCCAGCGCTTCCCGTGCCCAGGCCGTCAGCTGCGCGTCGTCCAGCATGTCCGCTCGCTCTACCAAGCTCCAACTCCCTTGCGGTCTCGCAGCCTGTCCTCGCGCGTGCAACGCCCCTCCAACATGGCGGCCAGCGGGCTCACCAGCAGCGGTCTGATGACGTCGCAGCCTCCCTCGCCGTGGATTGGGGGCAAGGTCTGGCTGCTGAAGCGTAGCCGAAGGCGGGGCGCAGGCAGCATAGGCTGCGGATTATCCGCCCAAGCATCGCTATCCTGCCGATAAGATCAAAGCCCGTGAACGCACTCGACCTTGCCTTGCTGTTGCTGCTGGCCGCCGTGCTGGCCGTGGTGGCCTGCCGGCAGCTGAAGCTGCCCCCGCTGATTGGCTACCTGGCGGTCGGGGTGCTGATCGGCCCGCACGCGCTGGCCCTGGCGCACAACTCGGCCGGGCTGCGCTACCTGGCCGAGTTCGGGGTCGTCTTTCTGATGTTTGCGATTGGGCTGGAGTTCAGCCTGCCCAAGCTGCGCGCGATGAAGCGCTTCGTCTTTGGCCTGGGCACGGCGCAGGTGGTGCTGACGATGACCCTGACCACGCTGGCCTCGCTGTTG
>JANWZF010000193.1 GCA_025054905.1 Tepidimonas sp. | reverse complement strand
GGGCGCTGCAGCAGGGTGCGCCCGCGCAGCGCTTCGATGCGCTGCAGGACACGCAGGCCGCCTTGCAGCACCAGCCGCAGCTCCCAGCCGAAGCGTCCGTCCAGGCGCAGCGGCAGTGCCCAGCCGCGCCGCAGCAGGCTGCGGGCCAGCGCACAGCCCTGCAGCACCACGGGGGCCAGCTCATCGGCGCTGAAACGGTCGGGGGGGCGCTGCGGGTCGAGCCCGTGGGCCAACAGCCAGGTGTCAG
The DNA here is from genome assembly GCA_025054905.1 of Tepidimonas sp. GTDB lineage: Bacteria > Pseudomonadota > Gammaproteobacteria > Burkholderiales > Burkholderiaceae_C > Tepidimonas. The sequence goes on along the minus strand of JANWZF010000193.1, from coordinate 1,949 downwards.
GCAGATACCACCGCCCTCGCGTCACGTCCGGGCCCAAATCCTGCCACAGGTTGATCAGCTGTAGCGCGCTGCAGATGGCATCACTTTCGGCCTGCGCAGCTGGGTCGTGCTGCCCAGCCAGGTGCAGCAGCAGCCGGCCGATCGGGTTGGCCGAGCGGCGGCAGTAGTCCAGCAGTTCCGCCTCATCGGCGTAGCGGCGGCCGCTGGCGCGCCAGCGTACATCCTGTTCGAAGGCCTCCAGCAGGGCCAGCACCGGCTCCTGGGGCAGGCCGTGCTGTTGTTGCGCCCGTTGCCAATCGGCTACCAGGGCAGCCAGGGTCGCGTCGGTGACAGAGGCTGCCGCGGCCCGGGGATCCAGCAGAGCCGCGCGCAGCGCCTGCAGGCGCTGCAGGCGCTCGCTGGGACTGGCGTGGCCTTCATCGGCCACGTCATCGGCCCAGCGTGCCAGCCGGTACAGTGCCCGCACTGCGCCGCGCCATCCGGGCGGGCACAGCAGTGAAGCCACCGGAAAGTTTTCATTGTGATCGACGGCTGAACCCCATGCCATGGTGGGGGCCGATGTTGCCATAGCGTGGTTTAGCTGGGGCAGGCCAAGACTGGCGTAAGATTTCGGAGAATGATAATATTAATGCTTGCTTTGCCTAAACAAGCTTTGGGCTGCTCAGAATAAAAAATAAAAAGCCTGAACCTTAAAAAAGGCAAGGAGACACGTCGCACAGCCATATGATCGATCACTTAGAGCATGTGGCTCGCCTGACTCATGGGCGAGACCGCGAAGGGCTGGATGCGACCTTGGTCGATGTGCTGCGCGCGGCGCTGCAGGCCGAGGTGGTGGCGTTATTAGAAATTCTGACGGATGAGGGTCAGGAGAAGGTTCTGTGCAGGGTGCGCAGCGGACCCGGCAGCGAGTTGCAGTGCTGGCAGCCTGGGCAGTCGCTGGCCGATTTGCCCACGCTGCAACAGCAGTCGAGTCTGTCCGAGGCGGTGCGCCAGGGTATACCGTATGTCCCTGCTCCTGAAGCAGGCCGGCTGTTGGTGCCGTTGAGGACGGAGACTCAGCGCCGCCTGGTGCTCGATCTGCAGCTGCCCCAGCCGCCCGATGAGCAGGTGCGCCGGGTCGCCGAAGGCATGGGGCGCATCTATGTCAACGTGATCAATTTGCTCGATGCCAGCGAGCGCGACACCTTGACCGGCCTGCTCAACCGCAAATCATTCGACGACACGTTCTACAAAGCCACCCGTCCGGCCGCGGAGGCGGCGGCCGCTCCCGAGCGGCGTGCTCCCGCTACCCAGCATTGGCTGGGTGTGATCGATGTGGACCATTTCAAGTCCGTCAACGATCGCTTCGGGCACCTGATCGGCGACGAAGTGCTGCTGTTGATGGCGCGGTTGCTGCGCCAGACCTTCCGGCACGACGACCGGCTCTACCGCTTCGGGGGTGAGGAGTTCGTCGTGCTGGTGCGTGCCGAGGATGCTGCTGCGGCGGCCAAGGCGTTTGAGCGCCTGCGTGCCGCCGTGGAGGTCTATCCGTTCCCGCAGGTGGGCCGCATCACGGTCAGCGTCGGCTACACGGTGGTGCGCCCGTTCGATACCCCCGCCGATGCCTTCGAGCGCGCCGATCGTGCGGTGTACCTGGCCAAGGCGCAGGGCCGCAATGCGGTGCGCTGCTTTGAGACCGATGTGGCGGCGCAGCCGGCCAACGAACCGTTGCACCATGCCGGCGGCGGGGTTGAGTTGTTCTAACGCCGCCAGTCCACTGCACCGCTACAATGTCGCCCCACGTCGTGCGCAGCGATGCGCGCGGTCGGGCGCGGGTGGCGAAATTGGTAGACGCACCAGGTTTAGGTCCTGACGGTGGCGACACCGTGGGGGTTCGAGTCCCCCCCCGCGCACCAGGCCGATCCGGCCATCCGTTGGCAGCCCTGCATGGCCCCGTGGCCTGCGCCATT
>JANWZF010000186.1 GCA_025054905.1 Tepidimonas sp. | reverse complement strand
CCCCTCCTTCAGCCCCTTGTCGCCGATCGTGATGCGGTGCGGCACGCCGATCAGCTCCCAGTCGGCAAACATCGCCCCAGGCCGCTCGCCGCGGTCGTCCAGGATCACATCCACGCCGGCCTGCTGCAGCTGCTGGTACAGACCGTCGGCCGCCTGACGCACCGCCTCGCTGCGGTCGTAACCGATCGGGCAGATGACCACCACGAACGGCGCAATCGCATCGGGCCAGATGATGCCGCGCTCGTCGTGGTTCTGCTCGATGGCCGCCGCCGGCAGGCGCGTGATGCCGATGCCGTAGCAGCCCATCTCGAACGGCTTGGGCTTGCCATCCTCGTCCAGGAAGGTGGCGTTCATCGCGCGGCTGTACTTGGTGCCGAGGTAGAACACATGCCCGACCTCGATGCCACGCTCGATCGCCAGCACCCCCTGGCCATCCGGCGAGAGGTCACCCGCGACCACGTTGCGGATGTCGGCCACCCGATCCGGCTCGGGCAGGTCGCGTCCCCAGTTGACCCCGGTCAGGTGGTGATCGACCTCGTTGGCACCGCAGATCCAGTCGGCCATCACCGCCACCTCGCGATCGGCCACCACCGTGACCGGCTTGCGCGTGCCCACCGGCCCCAGGTAGCCCGGGCGGCAGCCGAAATGCTCGACGATCTCCGCCTCGGTGGCAAAGCGCCAGCCCAGCTCCAGCCCGGGCAGCTTGCCGACCTTGACCTCGTTCATGTCGTGGTCGCCACGCAGCAGCAGCAGCCACAGGCGGGTGGCAACGATCTCGTCGCGCTCGTTGACCTCGTCGGTGGCCAGCACGATCGACTTGACCGTGCGCTGCAGCGGCACGCCCAGCAGCTCGGCCACCTGGGCGCAGGTGCTCCTGCCCGGTGTCGGCGTCTTGACCATCGGCTGCGTGGGCGCCGGCCGGGGGTGCTGCGGCGCCAGCGCCTCGGCTTTTTCCAGGTTGGCGGCGTAGTCGCTGGTCGGGCAGTAGACGATGGCGTCCTCGCCGGTGGCAGCGATGACCTGGAACTCTTCGCTGAGGTCGCCGCCGATGGCGCCGCTGTCGGCCGCCACCGCGCGGTAGCGCAGCCCGAAGCGGTCGAAGATGCGCCGGTAGGCCTGCGCCATGACCTGGTAGCTGCGCTTGGCACCTTCGGCGTCGCGGTCGAAGCTGTAAGCGTCCTTCATGATGAACTCGCGCCCGCGCATCAGACCAAAGCGCGGACGGCGCTCATCGCGAAACTTCGTCTGGATCTGATAGAAGTTCTTAGGCAGCTGCTTGTAGCTGCGCAGCTCCTGGCGCGCGATGTCGGTAACGACCTCCTCGCTGGTGGGCTGGATGACGAAGTCGCGCTCGTGCCGGTCCTTGATGCGCAGCAGCTCCGGGCCCATCTTGGCAAAGCGCCCGGTCTCCTGCCACAGCTCGGCCGGCTGCACGATCGGCATCGTGAGTTCGATGGCGCCGGCGCGCTCCATCTCCTCGCGCACGATGCGCTCCACCTTGCGGATGACGCGCAGGCCCATCGGCATGTAGGTGTAGATGCCCGCCGACAGCTTTTTGATCATGCCGGCGCGCACCATGAGCTGGTGGCTGATGACCTCGGCGTCGGCCGGGGCTTCCTTCAGGGTCGTGATGTGGAACTGGGAGGCTTTCATGTCGACATGACGGTGACCCGCGTTGCATAATCGGGTCAGTTTTTCAGCATTGGGGTTGATTATGCTTGACAGGGACGGCTTCCGGCCGAATGTCGGCATCATCCTGCTCAACCACCGCAACCAGGTGTTCTGGGGCAAGCGCATCCGCACGCACTCGTGGCAGTTTCCGCAAGGGGGCATCGACCGCGGCGAGACGCCCGAGCAGGCGATGTACCGCGAGCTGCACGAGGAAATCGGCCTCAAGCCCGAGCACGTCGAAGTGATCGCGCGCACGCGCGACTGGCTGCGCTACGAGGTGCCCGACCGCTACATCCGGCGTGAGGCGCGCGGCCACTACCGGGGACAAAAGCAGATCTGGTTTCTGCTGCGGCTGGTGGGGGGAGACTGGAACCTGAACCTGCGCGCCACCGATCACCCGGAGTTCGATGCCTGGCGCTGGAACGACTACTGGGTGCCGCTGGATCTGGTCATCGAGTTCAAGCGCGAAGTCTACCAGCGTGCGCTGGAAGAACTGGCTGCGTACCTGCCGCCGCTGCCGGGCGAGCCTGCGCGGCGGCAGGGGCGCGGCAACCGCTACCTGCGCAACGCCCGTGCAGCCGGGCCGCGGCGCGAGCCGCCGCGCGCCGCGCGCGCCCTGCC
>JANWZF010000182.1 GCA_025054905.1 Tepidimonas sp. | reverse complement strand
GCCGTCGGTGCCGTTTTTGAAGCCGATCGGCGCGCTCAGGCCCGAGGCCAGCTCGCGGTGCACCTGGCTTTCGGTGGTGCGCGCCCCGATGGCACCCCACGAAATCAGGTCGGCGATGTACTGCGGGCTGATGACGTCCAGAAATTCGCTGGCCGCCGGCAGCCCCAGGCGGTTGATTTCGATGAGCAGCTGGCGCGCGATGCGCAGCCCTTCGTCGATGCGAAAGCTCTCATCCAGGTAGGGATCGTTGATCAGGCCCTTCCAGCCCACCGTGGTACGCGGTTTTTCGAAATATACGCGCATGACCACCTCCAGCGTGTCGGCGAAGCGGTCGCGCTGCTCCTTGAGCAGGCGGGCGTACTCCATCGCCGCCGCGGGATCGTGGATCGAACACGGCCCGATGATGACCAGCAGCCGGTCGTCCTTGCCGTGCAGGATCTGGTGGATGGCGCGGCGGGTGTGGGTGATGAGCTTTTCGATCGCCGTGCCTCGGATCGGAAAGAAGCGGATCAGGTGCTCGGGCGGCGGCAGCACGGTGATGTCCTCGATGCGTTGGTCGTCGGTCTGGCTGGTGCGGTCGGCCGGGTGCGGATACCACGCTTCGGTCAGGCTGGCTTTGCTGGGGCTCGGGCTCATGGTGATCGGTCCTCTGATGGGGCACGGGGGCAAAAAAAAAAACCGCCGGTGGGGAACCGACGGTTGCGAGGGGTTGGAGGCTTGACTTGGGCGACTTCACTCCTCTCGGCCGTCGGTGACGCCAGAGAACCAAAAGTAGCCAAAGTAAAAGCCTTGCTTGCGCATAGGCCTCAATGTAGCACAGCCTGCATGGGGCGAACCCCAACCCGGCGATCGTGTCGCCGGATGTTGCTCATCCACAACAGATTCAGCTGACCCCACATCGGGCTCGTCCTGTCCACCCGGGGCACCCCCATGGAACTCAAGCACAGTTCGGAAGGTCTTCATACGCGCGTCATCTGCACATTCCATACTGGGTATGGCATTGATGCTGTTCAGCATTATCTAACGAGGAGTTCAGACCCATGAAACTTCGTCACACATTGAGCGCCATGATGCTGGTCCTGGGCAGCGCCGGTTGGAGCACTGTGCAGGCCCAGGGTCTGTCGCTGGGCGAACAGTTCACGCTGCGCGGCTACACTGGCCAGGCGTTTGGCACGGTGATGGCGGATCTGATGAAGGTGCACAGCCCCCTGATCCTGACCAACGCAACGTCGATCTGCAGCTCGCTGGCCGGCGCCATGGCGGCCCAGCTGGTGGCCAAGGGCGGACATCCGTCGGTGGTAGCCACTTCCAGGCCGGAAGAGGCTGCCGCCGCGGTTCAAACCCACCCGCAGGCGCCCGCCCTGGCGCTGATCTATGGCGGACAAGCCAGCGTCGAGGACAACTACGCGCAGGTCAAGGCCGCCTTGCAGGAAGCCGCCAAGACCCAGTACGCGGGCCCCATCTTCTTCCACCTGCGGGTGTGGGCGGCCAAGTTGCCCGAACGCGCCGCCAAGGACGATGCCGCCGTAGCCGCCTACCTGGCGCGCAAAGAGAACCTGTTTACCGCCACCGTGGATGCGCAAGGCGGCAAGGCGCTGGTGCACCAGGTGGCGGTCGGGGGCGACGGTCAGCGCTCGGTCCGGGTGGTGCAGGATATGCCGATGCAGGAGCGCTGGCTGGCGCTGTTTCGCCGTTCGATTTGAGATGTCCTCCACCGCGTGACCCAGCCCCTTACGGTCTGGAACACGGGTGAAACTCGCCCTGTGAGCCCGCCCACGCGGGCTTTTTTTGCGACCTGCAGCCTGATCAGGCCGTGCCGCCCACCGTCAGGCCGTCCAGGCGCAGCGTGGGCTGGCCCACCCCCACCGGCACGCTCTGGCCTTCCTTGCCGCAGGTACCCACGCCGGCATCGAGCTGCAGGTCGTTGCCGATCATGCGCACGCGTTTGAGCGCATCCGGGCCGTTGCCAATCAACGTGGCGCCTTTGACCGGATAGGCCAGCCGGCCGTTTTCGATC
>JANWZF010000177.1 GCA_025054905.1 Tepidimonas sp. | reverse complement strand
TGGGGGAAGACGGCGTCCGGGGCGGCCAGCAGCCGGCGCGCGCAGGCCAGGTAGGCCACATCGGTGTAGGCCTTGCGCGTGTAGACGGGGTAGTCCAGCCCGTCGAGCTGGGCGCGCTTGATTTCGCTGTCCCAATAGGCGCCCTTGACCAGCCGCACCAGCAGGCGGCGGCCACTGCGGCGCGCCAGCGCGATCACGTGGTCCACCACCGCCGGGGCGCGCTTCTGATAAGCCTGGATGACAAAGCCCAGGCCCGCCCAGCCGGCCAGCGACGGCTCGTGCGCCAGGCGCTCCAGCAGATCCAGCGACAGTTCCAGCCGCTCGCTTTCTTCAGCGTCGATGTGCAGGCCGATGTTGACCTTGCACGCCGCTTCGGCCAGCGTGCGCAGCCGCGGGTAGAGTTCCTCCATCACGCGCCCATACTGCGCACGGCTGTAGCGCGGGTGCAGTGCCGACAGCTTGATCGACACGCCTGGGCCGTCGATCACGCCGCGGCCGGCGTTGGCCGCGCCGATGGCGTCGATCGCGGTGCGGTAAGCGTCGAAGTAGCGCCGCGCGTCCTCCTCGGTCAGCGCCGCCTCGCCGAGCATGTCGTAGGAGTAGCGAAAGCCCTGCGCTTCGCGCGCGCGGGCGCGCTCGAGCGCCTCCTCGATCGTCTGGCCGGTGACGAACTGCTCGCCCAGCAACCGCATCGCCAGGTCCACCGCACGCCGGATGAGCGGCTCGCCCCCCTTGCGCAGCAGCCCCGTCAGCGCTGCGCCCAGCCCGGCGTCCGAATGGGTGGCGGTGAGCTTGCCGGTCAGCAGCAACCCCCAGGTGGCCGCGTTGACAAACGCCGACGGACTGTGGCCGAGGTGCGCGCGCCAGTCACCGCGGCTGATCTTGTCGCGGATCAGCGCATCGCGCGTGGCCACATCGGGGATGCGCAGCAGCGCTTCGGCCAGGCACATCAGCGCCACGCCTTCCTGCGACGACAGTTGGTATTCCTGCAACAGCGCTTGCACCAGCCCCTCGCGGCCGCGCTGCGGGGCGCGCTGGCGCAGTCCGGCGGCCAGCCGCTTTGCCAGGGCCGTGACGCGGGTGCGCTGCGCCTCGGGCAGTCGGGCGTGTTCCAGCAGGGCGGGCAGCAGCTCAGGCTCCGGGGCGCGGTGTCGCGGGGGCAGGGCAGCCATCGTGGCGGCGCGGGGGCGTGGGCCGTCGGCCAGCCGGGTGGGGCGGCTGGGCGCCTCGGTGGTAGGGTCCAAGCCGTTGTGGGGCGATGCAGGGGCATGGGTGGGAGTGACCATCGGCGTGTGGGGTCTTGGAAATGTCAATGCGCGCAGTTTGCTTGACCTTGAACAAAATGTTGTTTGCTTTTAGGCTATCAAAGCCAAAGTTATCACTAAAAAAGTGGTAGATCATGGGGAAATCATCAACATCAGGTCGTGATGCGCTGGATCGCATCGACTTGCGCATCCTCGATGTGCTGCAGCGCGACGGGCGCATCACCAACCTGAAACTGGCGGAGGCAGTGGGCCTGTCGCCCACGGCGGTGCTGGCGCGGGTGCAGCGCCTGACCCGCGAGGGCTACATCCTGGGCTACGAGGCGCGGCTGAACCCGGCCAAGCTAGGCGGCGGGCTGCTGGTGTTTGTCGAGGTGCTGCTGGATCGCACCACACCCAACGTGTTCGAGCACTTCAAGGCCGCGGTGCAGGCGGCCCCCCAGGTGCTGGAGTGCCATATGGTGGCGGGAGGATTCGACTATCTGTTGAAAACACGGGTAGCAGATATGGCTGACTATCGACGCTTTGCGGGCGATGTGTTGTGGCAGTTGCCGGGGGTACGTGAGACACGCACCTACGCGGTGATGGAGGAAGTGAAGCAACGGCACTGCTTGCCCTTGGCAATGGGAAAATGACCATACATGACAATGTGCCATTCGCGTGCCTTGGTTGATTTCACCGATCCTTTGCAGCCGCAAGGATCCCGTTGGCGCTGGTGGTTTGAAAGTCCTGTGTGTCACTGGGTGGCCCATCAGCCCGATGAGGTGCCTGCATTACTCGATGAGGTGCATGCGGCGTCCCATCGTGGTTTATGGTGCGTCGGTTGGGTAGCTTATGAGGCTGCCCAAGCCTGGTGGCCGGCGTTGGGTTTGCGGTCTTTGCCTGCTGGGCAGGCATATGCAGTTTGGCTCGGGTTTCGGACTGCGCAAACCTGGTCGACGCAGGTGCAGCCGTGCCAGCCTGGTGCGGCTGGCTGGCATCTTGGGCCCTGGCAGCGACCTTGGTGGCCATCCCAGGCGCGTGCAGCCATTCGAGATATCCGCCGTCGGATTGAGCGCGGTGAGTGTTATCAGGTGAATTTGACCGAACAACGTCAGGCGCGCTGGGTGCCAACCCATGCAAAACACGGGTGCTGCGCATTGCAGGCCTGGTTTGATGTGTTGCGTGATGGTCAGCCTGCAGGCTATGCGATGTTGCTGCAGACCCCAGATCTGGGGATTCAGCCTTGGGCGGTTTTAAGCCTTTCTCCCGAGTTGTTTTTTGACTGGCATGCCGATCGGATCATGGTGCAACCCATGAAAGGAACGGCTCCACGTCACTGCGATCCGCTGTTGGATCAGGCCGCCGCGCAGCGTTTACGCGAAGACAGCAAAGAGCGTGCCGAAAATGTCATGATCGTTGACTTGATGCGCAACGATCTTGGGCGGGTGGCTTGTACTGGTAGTGTACGTGTCACTGAATTGTTGACGCTGCATGCCTTGCCCACAGTCTGGCAAATGACCAGCACGGTCCAGGCCAGAACCCGTCCGGGTTTGCGTTTGTCTGAGTTGATGGGGGCATTGTTTCCATGCGGTTCCGTAACAGGGGCGCCCAAAAAGCAAGCCATGCACATCATTGATCAGTTGGAGCCGCAAGCGCGAGGGGTTTACTGCGGCGCCATGGGGGTCATGCAGCCAGGTGGGCGGGTCACTTTGAATGTTCCCATTCGTACATTGGCTTTCTTGGGACACCCAGAGAATGGATATGTGCGCTATGGTGTGGGCAGCGGCGTGACTTGGGGGTCCCAGCCGGCGTCGGAACTGCGCGAATGGGAAGCCAAAATGCGAGTGGTGCACCGTGGGGCCATGCCATTTGAACTGTTGGAGTCGCTGCGGCTGGAGCACGGTCGCCCATGGCGTTGGCGTGCCCATTGGCGGCGCACCCTGGCAGCGGCCTGTGCCTTTGGATGGCCTTGGGGCCAGAATCCGCACCCTGTCCGACGCCGCTGGCTAGAAGCGGTGGCCCGCCTGGCCCGCCAGTACCGATGTGGGGTGTACAAATTGCGGGTACGTGTGGACCGTGCTGCTGAGGTGCATGTTGAGGCTGCGCCTTTGGTACCCTGGCCTCATCCAGCCAGGGTTGCGCTGGCGCCCCGGCCCATGGTAGCCGATGATCCGATGTTTTTACGTCACAAGACCACCCGGCGCCAACATTACGATGCTTTTCGGATCCCCGCAGGGTGTGTGGATGTCTTGCTGTACAACGAGCATGGACAAATCACGGAAGGCACGCTGGGCAATGTGGCTGCGCAGATTGATGGGCAATGGGTTACGCCGCCTGTGCAATCGGGCTTGTTGCCAGGGGTGATGCGAGCACATTATTTGCAGCAGCAACGCTTGCAGGAACGTGTCTTGACCCTTGACGATCTGCCGCGTGTGCAAACCTGGGCTTGGCTCAACAGCGTTCGCGGTTGGACAGAAGTGGAGCTGGTGCGTTACAGCGATTCGGCATAGCACTCAGGCGCGGTGCGTGGGCAGGCCGTAGCCTGATTGACGATCCAGCCGCGCTGCTGTAACAAGCCAAACAGATTTTTGGGGTCTTCCAAGTCTGGGATCAGATCGAGTTCATCGCCCAGTCCAAGTCGCTCTGCGGCAGCGTACACGAAGCGCAGCGCGGCGTAGTCCTCCAGCGCAAAGCCCACCGAGTCAAAAATCGTTACTTCGGACGCTGCGCGCCGCCCCGCGGCCTGGCCGGTCAGCACCTGCCACAGTTCGGTGACCGGGAAGTCTGCTGGCAGTTGCTGGATGTCGCCCTCGATGCGGGTCTGCGGTTCATATTCCACGAATACGCGCGCCGCACGCAGCACGTCAGCGTGCAGCTCGGTCTTGCCGGGGCAGTCACCGCCCACGGCGTTGAGGTGCATGCCCGGCTCAATCATGGCCGGAGTCAGGATGGTGGCGTTGGTCTTGTCCGCAGTCACCGTGGTAACGATGTCGGCACCGCGCACCGCCTCGGCCGTGCTTGTGCAGCGCGTCAGGGTCAGACCACTGTTGCGCAGGTTGGCCATCAGCTTGTCGGTCGCGGCGGGATCGGTGTCGAACAGCCGCAGCTCGCGGATGCCGAGCAGGTGGTGGAACGCCAGCGCCTGGAACTCGGCCTGCGCGCCGTTGCCGATCAGCGCCATGACGCGGCTGTCCGGGCGGGCCAGGGCCTGGGCGGCGACGGCCGACATCGCGGCCGTGCGCAGCGCGGTGGTCAAGGTCAGTTCGCTGAGCAGCAGCGGGCGGCCCGTGTCGACCTCGGCCAGCACGCCAAAAGCCATCACCGTGGGCAGCCCAGCGCGGGTGTTCTTGGGGTGACCGTTGACGTATTTGAAGCTGTAGAGCGTCTTGTCGGCAATCGGCATCAGCTCGATGACGCCGTCGCGCGAATGGTTGGCCACGCGCGCGCTTTTGTCGAAGTCGGGCCAGCGGCCAAAGTCCGCGCGGATGTGCTCGGCGATACCGCGCAGGCAAGCTTCGATGCCCAGTGTCTGCACCAGGCGCACCATGGCAGGGGCGCTCAGGTAGCGGGTGGCGGTACGGGCACGGCGTGCAGTCGTCATGTCCATGTCTGCGGTCTTGTGGTGATCGATGGCGCTGGGCCCAAAGTGTGGATGGGGCGCAAGACAATGTAAAACGACAAAATGCCTACGTTGATGCCCAAAGTCTGACAAAATGTCAGATCCTGATAATCAAAAGAGCAGGAGCCTTGGGTGGATGAGCTAGATCAAGCCCTGATCGCCCTGTTGCGGCGCAATGCCCGACTGAGTGTGGCCGACCTGGCGTACAAGCTGAAGGTGTCGCGCGGCACCGTCACCAACCGGATGCGCCGGCTGGAGGATGCGGGCGTGATTCTGGGTTATACGGTGCGGCTGCGCCCGGAGTCCGAACCGGAGCGCATCCGCGCCTGGATGAGCGTGTTGGTGGAGGGTAATCAGACGCGCGCCGTGATCGCCAGTCTGCTGGGTGAGCCCGGCGTGGTCAAACTGCACGATACCAACGGCCGTTGGGACCTGCTGGCCGAGTTGGAAGCGCTGTCGATGAACGAGCTGTCCGACATCCTCGAACGTATCCGGCTGATCAAGGGCATCCACAGTACCGAAACCAGCATCCACCTGCGCACCTACCGCTGAAGCGTGCGTGCGCCGCAGCGGGGGCGTGGATCCGTCAAGCTGGTTGGGATCAGACAGCGGCGGTGGCGACGATCTCGATCTTCCACTCGGGCCGCGCCAGCCGCGCCTGCACGGTGGCGCGCGGTGGCGTATGGCCTGCAGGTACCCAGGCATCCCAGACGCGGTTCATGCCGTCGTAGTCGGCCA
>JANWZF010000071.1 GCA_025054905.1 Tepidimonas sp. | reverse complement strand
CACCCCGGAAGAAGCCGCCGGCGTCGTGCAACGGCTGCAGCGCGACCTGAGCGCGCATCTGTTTTTGCATGGCGAGGACAACGTGCTGATCACCTTCAGCGCCGGGGTCACCGAGCTGCTGCGCGACGAACCGGTGGAAGCGGCCATCGCGCGTGCCGATGCCGCGATGTACCGCGCCAAGCGCGCCGGCAAAAACCGCGTGATGCTGCAATGAACATCACGCGCCGCCAACTGCTGCGCCACGCCGGCACCCTGCTGCCCGCCGCGCTGCTGCCGGCCTTCGGCGGTGGCTGCAGCAGCCCCGCGGCCCTGACCATCGCCTACCACCCGTGGCCCGGCTATGCGCCCCTCAAACTGGCCGACAGCCTGGGCTGGTGGGATGATGGCCGGCTGCGCAGCCTGCCCACCGGTTCGGCTAGCGCCTCACGGCACGCCTTGGCCAGCGGCCATGCCCAGGCCGCCGCGCTGACGCTGGACGAGGTGCTGATGGCGCTGGCCGATGGCCTGCCGCTGCGTGTCATCGGCCTGTTCAACCTGTCGCACGGGGCCGATGTGGTGCTGGCGCGGCCCGGCTACACAGACCGCCCGCGTTGGGCCGGGGCGCGGCTCGGGCGTGAAGCGGCGGCTCATGGCGAGCTGATGCTGGCCAGCTGGCTCGAGTTTGTCGGCATGAAAGGGGACGACTTCCAGCTCCTGCACCTGTCTTTTGACCAGCATGAGCGCGCCTGGCAGGCCGGCGAAGTCGACCTGCTGGTGACGTTTGAGCCGGTCGCGTCGCGCCTGCAGGCAGCGGGGGCCGTGCGGCTGTTTGACAGCAGCCAGCTGCCCGAAGAACGCCCGATCGCCGACGTGCTGGCGGTGCTGCAGCCGCACATCGGGCCCCAGCGCCCGGCGCTGCGGCGCCTGCTGGGCGACGTGCTGGCCGCCCAGCGCCATCTGCTGGGGCTGCCGCAGGACAGCAGCTACCGCCTGGCGCCGTGGCTGGATGCGCCGCGGCCGCAGGTCATGCAACTGTTCAGCGGGTTGCGGCTGACCGGCTGGGCCGACAACCGCCACTGGTTGCTGGGGGAGCCTGCCCCGCTGCAGCGCGCCGCCCGCGAGCTGGCCGCGTTCCTGCAGCGCGCGGGGCTGCGCGCGCCTGAGCGCGTGCCCGATGCGCTGATCGTGGCGGACTTTTTGCCCACCGAGGAGCCCCTGGGATGAGTGCGCGCGGGATCGGCGGCTGGCGGCGCGGACTGGCGGCCGCCGTGGCGTGGCTGGGAATCGTCGCCGGTCTGACCGGCCCCTCGTGGGCCGATCACCAAGTACTGCGGCTGGGCATCCTGGCGATCCGCCCTACGGACGTGGAAGAACGCCAGTGGAAGCCGGTCCTGCAAGCCTTGCAGGCCGAGCTTGGCTCGATACGGCTGCAGACCCAGTGGCTCCCGTACGAACGGCTGGATCGGGCGGTGCGCGGGCGGCAGCTCGATGCCGTCATCACCAATCCAGGGCATTTTGTCGTGCTGCGCCATCTGGAGGGTACCAGCACGGCGCTGGCGACCCTGGTCCGCACCCGGGCTGGCGCGGAAACCTCAGCGTTCGGAGGCACCGTGCTGGTGCGGCAAGACAGCCCCTTGAGGGGATGGGCCGATTTGCGTGGCCGACGCATCGCCATCCCGCACGAAGAGTCCCTTGGCGGCTGGCATCTGCAGCGCTTCGAACTGCGACGGCGCGGCATCAGTGTAGAAGGCATCGAATGGGTGCGCATTGGCTTGCCGCACGACAACGTCGTGCAGGCCGTGCTGGAGGGCAAGGTGGACGCCGGCTTCGTGCGCGATGGGGTGCTGGAGGCGATGCAGGACACCGGGCGCCTCCCAACGGGGGCCTTGCGCGTGCTGCAACGGCAAGATTTGCCCGGCTATCCGGTCGCGGTCAGCACGCCGCTGGTGCCGGAGTGGACGGTCACGGTGCTGCCCAGCGTGGATGATGACACCCGCCGCCGCCTCACCCTGGCGCTGCTGCGGGTGCGGGACCACCCTGAGGTGCACGGGCAGCCCATCGCCGGCTTTGTGCCGCCCCAGAATTACGCACCCGTTGAAGTGCTGATGCGCGAGCTGCGCGTGCGCCCGTTTGGCGTGCCCTATTTGACCTGGCGCGAGCGGCTGCAGCTCAACGCTGCCCCGCTGGCGGCGGGCGCGGGTGTGCTGGCGGTGCTGCTGGCGCTGACGGCCCTGCTGCTGCGCCAGACCCGCCACCTTCGCCAGGCGCTGCGCGACAAGACCACGCTGATGGAGGAACTGGCGCTGACCGCCAAAACCTTCGACAGCGCCCAAGGCGTCGTGATCACCGACGCCCAGGGCCGCATCGTGCGCGTCAACCGCGCGTTCCAGGCCATCACCGGCTATGGCGCGGACGAGGCCATCGGCCGCACGCCCGGCGATCTGCTGCGCTCGGGCCGCCACGACGCAGCGTTTTACCGCGCGATGTGGCAGGCGCTGGCCGAACAGGGCCACTGGGAAGGCGAGGTCTGGAACCGGCGCAAGGACGGCAGCGTCTACCCCGAGTGGCTGACGATCAGCGCCGTGACCGACGCCGTCGGCAAGGTGCGCCACTACGTGGCGATCTTCTACGACCTCAGCTGGCGCAAACAGGCCGAGGCCCAGATCGAAAACCTGGCGTTCTTCGACCCGCTGACCGGGCTGGCCAATCGCCGCCTGCTGCTGGACCGGCTGCAGCAGGCCATCCGCCAGGCGCGGCGCAACGCACGCTGGGGCGCGGTGCTGTTTCTGGATCTGGACTTCTTCAAGGCCGTCAACGACACCTACGGCCACGACGCCGGTGATGCCGTGCTGCGTGCCGTGGGCGAGCGCATCCGCGCCGCGCTGCGCGAGCAGGACACGCCGGGCCGCCTGGGCGGCGACGAATTTTTGGTGCTGCTGCCCGCCACGTTCGAGCGCCGCGACGACGCCGCGCTGGCCGCCCAGACGGTGGCCGACAAGCTGGCTGCGGCGCTGCGCCAGCCGATCCCGTACAAGGATCAGTCGATTGTGCTGACGCTGAGCATCGGCATTGCGCTGTACGGCGACGACGCGGGTGACGAGCACGCCACCGAGCTGCTCAAGGCCGCCGACCTGGCCATGTACAGCGTCAAGCAGGCTGGCCGCAACGGCGTGGCGTTCTTCGACCCCGAGATGGAGGCCGCCATCCGCGCTCGCCACCAGATGCAGCAGGACCTCGCGCACGCCATCGAAGCCGGCGAGCTGCGCCTGTACCTGCAGCCGCAGGTGGACGTGCGCGGACGCATCGTCGGCGCCGAGGCGCTGGTGCGCTGGCTGCGCGCCGACGGCACGCTGGTGCCGCCGGGCGAGTTCATCCCGCTGGCGGAGGAAACCGGGCTGATCCTGCCGCTGGGGGATTGGGTGCTGCAGCAGGCCGCCGCGCTGCTGCAGCGCTGGCAGAGCGATGCGGCGCTGG
>JANWZF010000034.1 GCA_025054905.1 Tepidimonas sp. | reverse complement strand
TTTTCGGCTCCCACGGCTTACCACCGGTGACGCTGGCCGGAAAGAACAGCGGCGCATCGTTGACCACGGTGGCGGGCATGATGCCTTTTTCCAGCGCCGCGGAGTAAACGAACGGTTTGAAGCTGGAGCCGGGCTGGCGCTGCGACTGGGTGACGCGGTTGAACTTGTTGCGGTCGAAATCAAAGCCGCCCACCAGCGCGCGGATGCCGCCGTCGCGGGGGTCGACGGCGACAAAAGCAGCTTCGACCTCTGGAGTCTGGGTCAGAACCCAGCCCTCGCGCGTCTGCACGATGCGCACCACGGCCCCAGGGCGCAGCTTGAGTTGTGGCGGCGCCTTGGGGTCCAGACCCGAGCGCACCGGATCGAGACCCGCCCCCGTGATTTCGATGGACCCACCATCGCCGCGCGTGACCACCACCTTGGTCGGGCTGGCCGACAACACCACCGCGGTCAACAGGGTGTCGTTGTCCGGCAGCGCGGCGATCGCATCGTCGATGGCCGCCTCGCGCGCCGCCGGGTCGTCGGGTAACTCGATGAAGCGCTGCGGCCCGCGGTAGAACTGGCGCCGCTCGAACTCCAACACCCCGTTGCGCAGCGCGCGCCAGGCGGCCCGCTGCAGCGTCGCGTCGATGGTGGTGTAGACCTTCAAGCCCGCGGTGTAGGCGTCTTCGCCGTAGCGCTCGACGATGGTCTGGCGCACCATCTCGGCGATGTACTCGGCGTGCAGGCCATCGTCGTCGCCTTGACCGCGGCGCAGACGCAGCGGTTCCGCGCGGGCGGCGTGCGCCTGGGCTTCGGTGATGAAGCCGTTGTCCAGCATGCGGTCGATGATGTGCAGCTGGCGCGCGCGCGCGCGCTTGGGATTGCGGTAGGGGTTGTAGGCCGATGGCGCTTTGGGCAGGCCGGCCAGCAGGGCTGCCTCGGCGATGGTGAGCTCCTGCAGCGATTTGCCGAAGTAGGTCTGGGCGGCCGCGGCGAAACCATACGAACGCTGGCCGAGGAAGATCTGGTTCATGTAGATCTCGAGGATCTGCTCTTTGGTCAGCAAATGCTCGAGCTTGAAGGTCAGCAGGATTTCGTAGAGCTTGCGCAGGTAGCTCTTCTCGCTGGTCAGGTAGACGTTGCGCGCGACCTGCATCGTGATCGTCGAGGCGCCCTGGCTCTTGGCCTCGCCCAGGTTGGCCAGCGCAGCGCGCAGCAGGCCACGGTAGTCCACGCCGCTATGTTCGAAGAAGCGCGCATCCTCGATGGCCAACACGGCGTTGATGACGACCGGCGGGATGTCCTCGAACGGCACGACGATGCGTCGCTCTTCGCCAAATTCCCCCAGCAGCGAACCATCCCGGGCGTAGACACGCAGCGGCATCTTCGGGCGATAGTCGGCCAGCCCGCTGACGTCAGGCAGGTTGGGGTAGATCAGCGCCACGCCCAAGGCCAGCAGCAGGACACCGGCCAGCCCGAGCGCGGCCAGGCCTGCCACAGCGGCCAGCAGGGCTTGCCGCCAGAAGGGCCGTGCAGCAGCCCCGCGTGGCGGGGGGGACGGGGTAGGGGTGGTGGCCATGGAGGACGCGGGATTATAGAAAGCCGCAGCGGGCGATGCGGTCGAACCCGGTGTGGGTTGTGGGCAACGCCCGCGCGCGGTTGAGGTGGTACGCCAGTGACCGTGCCCCAGTATTGCTGCTAGGATTGAAACCCGATAGGCGCCGTGGGCGCCCACGAAAGGGTAACCGGGGGTGGGATTTTGATCGCGCTGGGATCCTGGATACGTCGGCAACCGGCCCCGCTGCTGGGCATCGACATCAGTTCCTCCACGCTCAAGCTGGTGGAGCTGGGGCGTGACCGTGGTGGCAGCTTGCGCCTGCTGCATTGCGCCATCGAGCCCATGGAGCGGGGCTGGGTCCACGAAGGCAACATCGAAAAGTTCGATGAGGTTGCCGAAGCCTTGCGCCGGCTGGTGCGCAAAGCCGGCACACGTACGCGGCGCGCAGCGCTGGCTCTGCCGGGTTCGGCCGTCATCACGCGCAAGATCAGCCTGCCGGCCGGGCTGGATGACGACCAGCTGGAACTTCAGGTGGAGGCTGAGTTGGCGCAGCTGATCCCCTCTCCCTTGTCGGATGTGGCGCTGGATTTTTGCGTCGTCGGGCCTTCGCCCACCGCCGCGGGCTACCAGGAGGTGCTGGTGGCGGCCTCGCGCAAAGAAAAGGTCAACGATCGCCAGGGTGTGGCTGAAGCCGCGGGGCTTGAGCCGGTGATCATGGATATCGAGCCGTATGCGTCGCGTCTGGCGGCACGGCGCGCCATCGATCGCCTGCCGGGCGGGGGACACCATCTGCTGGTGGCGCTGTTCGAAATCGGCTCGCAGTCCACCTCGCTGCAGGTCGTGCGCAACGATGAGATGATTTACGAGCGCGACCAGCCCATCGGTGGCGAAGGCCTGACCGAGATGATCCAGCGCCAGTATGGCTTGTCGCGGGAGGAAGCCGAGCTGCGCAAGAAGCAGGGCGGCGCGGGGCTGCCGCCGGATTACGGTCAGACGGTGTTGCAGCCATTCCTGGATGGTCTTGGCCAGGAACTCGGACGGGCGCTGCAATTCTTTTTCACCAGCACGCCGCACAGCAAGGTCGACCACATCCTGCTTTCGGGGGGCTCGGCTCTGTTGCCCGGGTTGGCGCAGGCGGTGACGTTGCAAACTGGCTTCACGGCTTCGGTGCTCCATCCGTTCGAGGGGATGACCGTCTCGCCGTCGATTCCGGCCGCACGCCTGGCCATGGAGGCCACGTCGTATCTGGTGGCCACGGGCCTGGCCCTGCGGAGGTATGGGCCATGATCGCCATCAACCTGCTGCCGCACCGTGAATGGGCGCGCAAAAAGCGGCGCGAGGCGTTTTACGTCCAGCTGGGTCTGGCGGTGTTGGTGGGCATCGGTGCGGCCGCCGTCGTGTTTGCAGTGTATGAGGCGCGACTGGGTGTGCAAGAAGCACGCAACCAGTTGTTGCAACAGGAAATCGCGCGGCTCGATGCGCAGATCAAGGAAATCGCCACGCTGCAGGAAGAGCTCGAGGCCCTCAAGGCGCGCCAGACCGCGGTCGAGAGCCTGCAGGCCGACCGGAACTTGCCGGTGCATCTGCTCAACGAAATGGTGCGCCAGCTGCCCAACGGCGTGGCGCTGCGCTCGATCAAGCAGGAAGGCACGGTCATCGCGATCAGTGGCGTGGCACAGTCGCAGGAGCGGGTGTCGGAGTTGCTGCGCAACCTAGGCAGTGCCAGCCCGTGGTTGACCCAGCCCCAGTTGATCGAAATCGTGGCCACGACGATGAACCTCAACCCTGGCGGGCAGCGCCGGGTGTTTCATTTTTCGCTGCGCGTCACGCAGGGCCAACGGCCTGCATCGGCTCCGGCCGGTGCGGGGCCGCGCACTCCTTGAGGGCCCTGCAGGGAGCACGTCATGGCCACCTTCCGCGGCAAGCCCATCGCCCGTCCCGCCCGCATCGACTGGGCCGCACTGCAGCAGCGGCTGCAGCGCCAGTTCACCGGTCTGGATCCCAATGACCCCTCGCGTTGGCCGGTCTTGCCACGCGCCTTGCTGCTGGTGGCGGTGGCTGTGCTCGTGTGGGTCGGGCTGTGGCATGTCTGGCTGTCCGATCGAGATGCGGCGCTGGAACGTGCCCAGCAGCGCGAAGGCGAATTGCGCGCACAATACACCCAGAAGGTGGCCAAAGCTGCCGCGCTGGACGCGTACAAGGAGCAGCTCGAACAAGTGCGTCAGTACGTGGTGCAGCTGGAAAAGCAGCTGCCCAGCCGGGCCGAGATGGATGCCCTGCTGTCCGACATCAACCAGGCCGGCATCGGGCGCGGTCTGCAGTTCGAACTGTTTCGACCCGGTCAGGAAGAGGTGCGAGACTATTACGCCGAGCTGCCCATCACGCTGCGCGTTTCGGGTTCGTACCACCAGATCGGGCATTTCGTAGCCGACGTGGCCCACCTGTCGCGCATCGTGACGCTCAACAACCTGTCGATTGGCGTCACACCCAACCGTAACGACCAGCTGACGCTGGAAGCCACGGCCAAGACGTTCCGTTATCTCGACCCGGAAGAGGTGCTCAACCGTAAGGCCGAGGCGAAGAAAGCCCAGCAGGGAGGCAAGCGATGAACCGCGTGCGTCGCAGCATGGGCGTTGGGGGGCTGGTGGCCACGGTCGCACTGGCGGGCTGCTTCGGTTTGGATGACGACCTGACACAGTGGATGGCGCAGCAACGTGCCCAGGCCAACCCGAGGATCGAGCCGGTGCGTCCGCCAACCGCCTTCCAGCCGGAGTCGTACCAGGTGGACGCCGAGCTGTCACCGTTCAGCGACGACAAGTTGGTGCGCGCCCTGCGCAGCGACAGCAGCAATCCCGCGCTTTCGAGCCTGTTGCTGGCCGAGCAACGGCGTGCGCGCGAGCCACTGGAGGATGTCCCGCTGGATGCGATGGCCATGGTGGGATCAATCCAGAAAGGTGCGCAGCGCGTGGCGCTGGTGCGCGCCAACGGCCTGATCCACCAGGTGAGGGTGGGCAGTTATCTGGGGCAAAACTTGGGCCGGGTCACGGCGATCAGCGAGCACCAGATCACCCTGCGCGAGATCGTGCAGGATGCGGCGGGCGAATGGGTGGAGCGCACCACGACGCTGCAATTGCTGGAAGGAACAGGCAAATGAATGAGCGAGATGGCTTCTGTGGGGGGAGGGCGGCTCAGCCGGCCTCGCGGCAGGGCTTGCGCTATGAAGTTGGAGCCCTGGCGGCTGGGCTGCTGCTGATGCTGGCTCCAGCGGCCGAGGCGCAGGAGGCGATTCGCGCGATCAGCGCCAGCGTGGTCGGTGGCAGTGAAGTGGTGCGCATCGAGACGGCGGCGCCACTGCCCGGCGTGCCGGCCGGCTTTGCGACCCCGACTCCGCCGCGCATCGCATTGGATTTTCCGGCCACCCGCAACGCGACGGGCAAGAGTTCGCTGGAGGTCAACCAGGGCAATCTGCGCTCGGTCAACGTCATTGAGGCCGGCGAGCGCACCCGCGTCGTGCTCAATCTGGTGCGCAACGTTCCGTATGAGGCGCGCGCCGAGGGCAACGTTCTGTTGGTCACCTTGCAGCCGCCAGCGGCAACCAGCCCAGCGGCGGCGCCGACGTTGGCGGGCACCGGGCCCGCAGCGGGCAACGCCACCCTGGCCGACATCGACTTTCGCCGGGGCGACGATGCCGCAGGCCGCGTGATCGTGCAGTTGGGCAGTGCCCAGACCCCCGTGGATATCCGTCCCCAGGGACGCAACGTGGTGGTCGAATTCCAACGCAGCACGCTGCCCGAAGGGCTGCGTCGGCGTCTGGATGTCTCCGATTTCGGCACGCCGGTGCGCACCATCACGGCAACCCAGGCGGGTGACCGGGTGCGCCTGCTGGTGGAAAACGCGGGTGAGTGGGAGCACAGCGCCTACCAGAGCGACACCCAGTTCGTGCTGGAGGTGCGACCGGTCAAGCCGGATCCGAACAAGCTCTTGCCCGGCGCGAGATATCGGGGTGAAAAAATTACCCTCAATTTTCAGAATATTGACGTCAGGGCTTTGCTGCAGGTGATTGCAGACTTTACCGGTTTCAACATCATTGCCTCCGAGTCCGTTCAGGGAACTTTGACATTGAGGCTCAAGGATGTTCCGTGGGATCAAGCTTTCGATATCATTCTTGAGTCCAAGCAGTTGGGGCGGAAAGTCGAAGGCAGTGTGATACGCGTTGCGCCCAAGAAAGAGCTGGACGAGGAGGCTTTGGCCCAGAGAGAAGTGGGAAGGAAACTGGAAGAATTGGAGCCGCTGCGCACCGAGGTGTTTCGCCTCAATTTTGGCAAGGCGAAGGAGGTTGCGGAGGTCCTGAATCAACGGACGGTGAGCACGGAGAAGGGAGCAGGGAATCGCTTTTTGTCCGAGCGCGGTTCAGCTGTCGCTGATGAACGGACCAATCAAATCTTTGTCACGGATGTTTCCTCTCGTTTGGAGGCGGTGCGGGAATATATCCGTAAAATCGATGCGCCCAAGCGGCAGGTGATGATACAGGCCCGCATCGTCGAGGCGCGGGAAGGTTTCAGTCGATCCCTGGGCATAAGACTGGGTGGCGCCGATCTTCGTGCCATTCGTGGCGGGGACGCCGGTTATTCCCTGGGAGGGGGAGCACGCGTGGCGGTGGGCGCGTCGTATGATGCCATCACCTCCACCAGTGGGCAGACGGGTAACCTCATGAACAATGCCAACACTTCGTTTGTCAATCTGCCGGCCAAGGCCTCGGCGGGCGCCGACGTGCCCAGAATTGCGCTCGCGCTTTTTAGTCCGGCTGCCAATCGATATCTCAATCTCGAATTATCCGCCCTGGAGTCTGATAATCAAGGCCGGGTGGTGTCGAGCCCCAAAGTGGTGACCGGGGATCTCAGCAAGGCCGTTATCAAGCAGGGTGACCAACTCCGCTTCATCAGACGGCGAACCAACGCCCAGGGGCAAATTGAAGATGTGGTCGACGTGGTTGATGCCAACTTACAGCTTCAAGTTGAGCCTCAAATCACTCCGAGTGGGCAGGTCTTGATGAAAATCAAGGCCACCAAGAATCGCCTGGTCGGTATCACCGATGCTGGTCCTCAGCTCGACGTCAAAGAAGTCGAGACCGAAGTGATGGTTGACAATGGTGGCACGGTGATGATTGGCGGCATCTTTGAACAAGACGAAATCAATGATGTCAATAAGGTGCCCGTCCTGGGGGATGTGCCAGTGTTGGGCAATCTGTTCAAAAACCGTTCCACCAGTCTGGCCAAGAAGGAGACCTTGGTCTTTGTGACGCCGGTCGTGGTCGATGAAGTTATTTACCAGCGGTGAGTAAAAATGGGCATGTTTGAGCGATTCACGATCTGGCTGGCGGCCGTCTTTATGTCCGCCCTCATGGTGGGCTGTGGCGGAGGAGGGGGATCCCCAGGGGGCAGTGGTAAGCCTTTGTCCTTAGGGGGGGTATCGGCCATCACGGTGCTGCCGGGAGAGTCCCAGCGCGTGCCCATTAGCGGCGGCGTACCGCCTTACCGCGCCGTCAGCGCCGAGACCGGGATCGCCTTC
>JANWZF010000169.1 GCA_025054905.1 Tepidimonas sp. | reverse complement strand
CATCCTGAGTCGCGGCGGCATCTTCCTGTACCCCTGGGACAAGCGCGAGCCGAACAAGCCCGGCAAGCTGCGCCTGATGTACGAGGCCAATCCGATGGGCTGGATCGTCGAGCAGGCCGGCGGTGCCGCCACCGACGGGCAGCGGCGCATCCTCGACATCGAGCCCAAGGGCCTGCATGACCGCGTGGCGGTGATCCTCGGCTCCAAACATGAGGTCGAGCGTGTGACGCGCTACCACCTCGAGGAGCAGCGCGCTGCGTCCGTGTCGAACGCGCTATAATTTCAATTCTTGTGAGACTGACCAAGTCAGGATTGGTCAGTCGCTGCGCCGCAATAGCTCAGTTGGTAGAGCAACTGATTCGTAATCAGTAGGTCGGAGGTTCGAATCCTCTTTGCGGCACCATTGAGCCGAGAGCCCACCGCGGCTGCTTGCGCTACGCAGCCACCACGGTGCGATTGCGCCCTCGCCGCTTGGCCTCATACAGGGCTTGATCAGCCTGTAGCAGCAGGGCATCCAGGGAGCGGTCGACATCCCCGGTCGAACCGGCCACACCAAGACTGGCCGTCACGGGGCCTTCCAGGGTCGCGATGCTCAGTTGCGCCAGCCCTTCGCGCAGCTTGTCCGCCAGCTGGCGTGCGTGGTCAACCGTCGTATCGGGCAGCAACAGCACGAATTCCTCGCCTCCGAAGCGGGCCACGCGGTCAGTCTTGCGGATGCTGTTGGCCATCAACCGCGCCGTCTGCCGCAACACCTCGTCGCCCACGGCGTGCCCATGACGGTCGTTGATGGCCTTGAAATGATCCAGGTCCAGCATCACCAGGGACAGGGGCGCTTTCAAACGCCGGACGCGCGCCAACTCGATCTCCGCCTGGCGCACCAATTCACGCCGGTTGAGCAAGCCCGTCAGCGGGTCGCGCGTGGCCAGCGCTTCGAGTTCGGCGCGCTGCGCCTGCAGTTGACGGTTGGTTTGCGCCAGCACGCGCTGCAGCCGTTCGGTGCGCGCATAGTAGCGCCAGAACAGCACGCTGACCAGGACGGCCAACGCTGTGGCCGAGGCGGCGTTCATGCGGTTGGTGGTCAGCAAGGCGGCGTCGTCCGTGACCCTACCCAGTGCCCAGACTAGCGCAACCCACGCCACCCCCATCAGACCCACCACGGTGGACGGTCGCAGCAAAAATACGATGGCCACCCCGACCGCTGCGTTGACATAGGGGTCGATGCTGGTGCTGACCGCTTGGTCCATGACCGTCAACACGATGGCCCAGGCAAGCACCACCGCACAGGCTACCACCGGCAACGCCCGGCTGCCGACGGACAGCACGGGCTGGGCATGCAGGCGACGCGCGAGCCCACCAATCGGGGCCATGACGACCGCCATCACCCCATGGGCCATCGCGATCTGCCGTGCCCAAGCGTCGCGCACGGGTTCATCGAAGGTCAGCACGCCAAACACCGCGACGTGCACCGCGTTGAGCGCCACCAGCACCCACGCCGCGACGGACAGCACTTGCAGATTGCGCCGCGGCGCGCTGTCCTGGACCAGCCGGTCCTCTTCCGTCCAGCGGCGCCATGTTTCGCGTATCGTCATGATCAGCGGATCATACGGAGTCCGCGCCCCCATGGCGACCCTTGTGGTTGACCGCCAACCCGGCGCC
>JANWZF010000156.1 GCA_025054905.1 Tepidimonas sp. | reverse complement strand
CCCCGCCGACGATGTGCCCCGCGCGTTCTGGAACATCGGCATCCGCATCGAAGACGACGCCGTCGTCACCGCCACGGGCTGCGAACTCCTCACCCGCGAGGTGCCCGTGCGCGCCGACGACATCGAGGCCCTGATGCGGGGATGAGCATCCAGAACACGCTCAAGTGTCGTGCGGGCGACCAACGCTGAGGATAAACCCGAGGGCGTTGCCGTCAACAGCGCAGCTATCGTCAAGAAGCCACTTTTTTAGGAGACGCCCATGCTGCCTCGCCATCGACTTCGCTGGATCGCCCTTACCACCGTTCTCGCCCTTGCAGGCTGCCTCGGAGGAGGGGGCCCAGACGTCACCGCAGTCAAAGTGGCGGGGGATAGCCTCGCCGACGCAGGCACCTTCGGGTTTAAATTCACAGTGCAGGGCTCGTCGCGGGCTTCCACCCGGATCTGGACCGACGTGGTGGCCGACGCCGCCGAAGTCGCCCCTCTGTGCCCACGCTACCGTGGCAATCCGAGCTCGGGTGAGGTCGCCCTCGATCCCAATGCTGCCAGCTGCACCAGCTACGCGGTGGGCGGCGCCCGCATCAATCCTCGTGGTACGACAGCCGACGGCTCGCCCTACTCGGTCCTGCAACAGCTGCGCCAACTCGGCGTAGCGGGCTATGACGGACGAGACATTCTGCTCGTAGACGGTGGTGGCAATGATCTGGCCGATCTGCTGTCCAGCTATCTGTCGATCAACACGGATGGCGCTGCAGCCTACACGGCACTGCTGGGCGAGCTGCTGCCGCCCCAACAGGTGGCCAGCGCAGCGGCGGGTGGAGCCAATGGCTTGGCCCAAGCGGGCGGGGCCTACATGGTGGCCCTCGCCGATCGACTCAGTGACACGCTCAACAGTGAAGCCCTGAATCGAGGAGCTCGACGGGTGGTCATCCTCAACGCCCCCGACATCACACGTACCCCTCGCTTCACAGCCGTGCTGGCTGCCGTGGCGGCTGCCGCAGGCGGAGGACAAGCAGGGGCTTCGGCCGCAGGGCAGATCACGGCGATGGTGCGCGGCTGGGTGGATGCCTTCAATCAACGTCTTGCCCAACGTTGGGCGGGTGATGGACGCGTGGCCTTGGTGGACTTCCGAACCGCGTTCGACCAGTGGCTGAACAACCCTGGCGCGTATGGCCTGACCAACACCACCACCCCAGCCTGCCCCGCCACTGGCACCGACGCACAAGGGTTACCCACTTATACGATTGCCACTTGCACCGAAACGGCACTGGCTGCCCAGCCGCCTGCCGGCGCTAGCGGTGCTTGGTGGAACGTGTATGTGTTTTCCGATAATTTCCACGGTACGCCCCGCACCAACGCCCTGATGGGTGACATGGTCACGCAAACTTTGCGCGCCAAGGGGTGGATTTGAAGGCCTGTCGTTCCGCCATCTTCTCTTAACCCCGCCCCCGCCACGCGCGCGGGTTGCCGGCGCGCAGGCAGGCGCGGCGATAGGCGCGCAGGGTGTCGGCGGCGCGCGCCAGCACCGCGCCGCGGGCGTTGGCGGGCCGGCCCTCGGCGTCCAGCGGGGCGGTGGCCGCGCGCTGGTCGTCCAGCCCGAAAGGCAGGCCGCTGAGCAGGGTCATGCCTTCGGCCACGTGGTCGATGGCCCAGATGTGAAAGCGCCCCTGCTCGACGGCGTCGCAGACGTCGTCGGCGAGCACGAGATGGCGCCGGTTGCGCGCCGGGATGATGACCCCGTGCGTGCCATCCAGGCCGGCGGCAGCACAGACACGGTAGAAGCCCTCGATCTTTTCGTTGACGCCCCCAATGGGCAGAACCTCACCAAAGGGGTTGATGGCGCCGGTGACAGCGATCGATTGACGCAGCGGCACCCCCGCCAGGGCCGACAGCAGCGCAAAAAATTCCGCGCAGGAGGCCGAGTCGCCTTCCACGCCGGCGTACTCTTGCTCGAACAGGATGGAGGCGCTGAGCGCCAGCGGCGCCAGCGGCGCCAGCAGCGCCGACAGGTAGCTGTGCAGGATCAACACGGCCTTGTCGTGGATGGGGCCGGAAAACCCCACCTCGCGCTCGATGTTGAGCAGCCCTTCGTGGCCCGGCACGGTGCGGGCAGCCACCCGCATGGGCAGACCGAATGCATAGTCGCCCAGGTCCAGCACCGACAGGCCGTTGAGCTGGCCGATGCGCCAGCCGTGCAGCGGCACGACGCGGTCGCCGTCGGCAATGGCGGCGCGCAAGCGCTCATCGGGCCCATCATGGCGACGGTTGCGCGCCGCGATGGCTTGCTCCACATCGGTGCGCTCCACCCGCCGGGCGCCGCGCGCTGCGGCGTGCTGGGCCGCTTCGATGGCCAGTGTCTCGGTGCGCGCAAACACCGCGCTTTGGCGCGTGCGGTCTTCGGCCTGGCGGTGGCTGTCTTCGATCAGGCAGGCCACGGCCGCCGCGCTGAACGGCGGCAGGCCCCGCCGCGCCGCCGTGTGCGCCACGAACACCCCCGTGGCGCGCCAGGTCTCGACGCTGGCCAGAAAGCTGTCGGCAAAGTCCACCTTGATGCGGAAGTGGCGTGCGAACTCCGGGTCGCCCTCCTGCAGCGCGTAGTACTGCTCGTGCGTGCCGATCAGCACGATCTTGACATCCACGTCCACGGCCTCGGGCTCCAGCGAGGTGGTGGCCAGCGCCGAAAACATCGTGCCCGGCTCCTCGATCTGCAGCCGGCCGCTGCGCAGGAAGCGGCGCAGCTTTTCCCAGACGAGATCGTCGGCCACCAGGTCGCGCAGGTGCAGCATCAGAAAGCCGCCGTGGGCGCGCAGCAGGCTGCCCGCGCGGATGCGGCTGAAGTCGGTGACCAGCACATCGTTGTCGGTCTGGTATTCGATGCTGCCAAACAGCGGCCGGTACAGCGGATTGTTTTCGACGATGACCGGCGCGCCCTGGGTGTCGGCGTTGTCCACCACCAGGTTGACGCGGTAGCGCTGCAAGCAGCGCTCCAGCGCTTCGCGGCGCTCGGCTTCGTCCTCAGCCTCGCCGGGCTCGAACAGGTCCAGATGCTCCAGCACGTCGGCCGCGATGCCGTCGAGCCACTGGTTGAGCTTGCGCGCGTCCTTGAACTGCTTGCGCAGGGCCTGGCGCACCGCGCCCAGCTCGCGCTCCAGCAACGGCTTGACGGCCTGCCGCCGCAGCGCCTGCACGCCCTCGCGCAGCGCGCGTTCCAGCGGCGCGGTCACCTCCAGAAAGCGCAGGATTTCGGCGCGCAGCTCGCGTTCGCCGTCGTCGTAAGCGCGCCGGCGCGCCTCGTCCAGCGCCGCCAGGTCCTCGGCCGACAGCGGCTCGCCCTGCTCGTCGATCAGCGTGAAGATGAGCTGGCCGCCTTCGCGCCGCAGGGCAAAGTGCCGCTGGCGCGCAAAGGCCGCCAGCTCGGCGTAGGCCTGGGCCTCGCGGTCGGAGTAATTTTTTTCCAGCGCCGACAGCGCGGCCTTGAAGCTCGGCTCGCTCAGACGCTTGGGGATGTCGGCCTGCAGCGTGCGCACCAGCTCCTGCATGCGCTGGCGCAGCACCCGCCCCTGGCCTGCCGGCAACCGCAGGGCGCGCGGGGCCTGGGGGTTTTCGAAGTGGTGCAGGTAGCACAGATCCGGCGGCACCGGGCGGCTTTGCGCCACGGCGCGCATTTCCTGCTGAAGCAGCGTGGCGCGGCCGGTGCCCACTTCGCCCAGCACGAACAGGTGGTGGCGCGGCTGATCCAGCGCCAGGCCGAACCGCGCGGCCGTCTGCGCACGCTCCTGCCCGATCCACGGCAACGGCTCGTGCACCAGTTCGGAGGTCTCCTCAAACCCCAGCACCGCAGGGTCGACACGCAGGCGCAGGGCCTGCACGGGCAGCGGCTGGGGGCCATCCGCCGGGGCCGCCGGCGGCTCCACATGGGCATCGTTCATGGGGATCAGTCTAGCGCCCTGGCGCGGCCAGCCCCCGCGGGGTTTACACTGTGGCGATGCCAAGTGCTTCCTCTGCCGCCACCGCGCCGCTGACCGACGGCGACTACGACACCCTCAACGACATCCTGGCCGATGTGGCGCAGCGTGCCGAAGGCGCCGTGCCCGAGGACTGGGAATACTGCGACGGCTTTCTCACCGCGCTGCTGTGCATGCGCCGGGAGGTGCCGCCAAGCGAATATTTCCCGGTGCTGTTTGGCGCCGAGCCGCGCAGCGCCATCGGTCTGGGCATGGTGCCGTTTCGCGACGCGGCCCAGATGCAGACCTTC
Source organism: Tepidimonas sp. (assembly GCA_025054905.1). GTDB lineage: Bacteria > Pseudomonadota > Gammaproteobacteria > Burkholderiales > Burkholderiaceae_C > Tepidimonas. The sequence goes on along the minus strand of JANWZF010000156.1, from coordinate 6,404 downwards.
GTGCAGCTGTGGCAGCGGCGCCGCGACGAAATCGCCACGGCGCTTGCGCAGCCGGTGGAGGAACTGGACGACCCCCGCACGCTGCAGCCGGCCTGGCAGGACCTGCGCGGCTGGGCCGCCGGGTTGGATGAGGGCACCCGCGGCGAGCTGCTGCGCGAGCTGGATGCCCCGCTGCCGCCGATCGGGCAGTATTGGGCGGTTGGGTTTGCGGACCTGGTGCAGGCCTGGCCCGAAGACTGGAAGCCACCGCGCGAGCGCGAGCTGGCGCGGGCCTGGCGCGAGGCACTCGCGCACATCGAGGCGCTGCTGGACGACGATACGGATGCGCCGCTGCCACCCGAGGAAGACGGCACCCCGGTCGGGTATTCGGCCCAGCGTCTGCAGCGCCTGGGCGAGGCGATCTGGGCCGCTTACGACCTGCACGACATCGCCCGCGAACTGGGCCCGCCGGTGGCACCCGTGCGCAAAACCGCGCAGCCGGGGCGCAACGATCCCTGTCCGTGCGGCAGCGGGCAAAAATTCAAGAAGTGCTGCGGCGCGCAGGCCTGAGTCAGCTGCGTTGCCACCGTCCTAGCCCAGACCCGCCAACCGCTGCACGATGCCCGCCAGCGCGTACGCTGCCGCCTGGGCGCGCACCGCGGCGCGGTCGCCGTCGAAGTGGCGGCACTCGGCCTGCACCTGACCGGCCACGGCAAAGCCAAACCACACCGTGCCCACCGGCTTGCCCGGGGTGGCCCCCGTGGGGCCGGCAATCCCGGTGATGGCCAGCGCCACCTGGACGCCGGCACGCGCAGCGGCCGCCGCTGCCATCGCACAGGCCACCGGGGCACTGACCGCGCCATGCTCGGCGATCAGCGCGGGCGGCACCCCCAGCTCGGCGGTTTTGGCGGCGTTGGAGTAGGTCACCCAACCACGCTCGAACCAGTCGCTGCTGCCGGCGCGCGCCGTGCAGGCCGCCGCCACCAGCCCGCCGGTGCAGCTTTCGGCCGTGGCCAGCCGCCAGCGCCGCGCCAGCAGCCCGGCCGCCAGCGTCGGCAGCACCCCCCACCCTTCCTCGGGCAGCCACAGCGGTGCGGCGCTCATAGGATCCCACCCCAGCCCCAGCGGGCCAGCGCCACCAGCAGCAAGGTGCAAAACGCCGCCACCAGGTCGTCGAACATGATGCCCCAGCCACCGCGCCAGCCCGGACCCTTGAACACGCGGTCGGCCCAGGCCACCGGCCCCGGTTTGGCCGCATCAAACAGCCGAAACAACGCAAAGCACAGCGCCTGCCCCAGCAACGTCTGCGGCGCCGCGATCCACAGCACCAGCCAGATCGCCACGATCTCATCGATCACCACGAAGCTCGGGTCGTCCTGCCCGACACGCCGCGCCGTGGCCGTGGCAGCCCACCAGCCCACCAGCAACGCCGCGGCCACGAGGATGGCCCAGCCCGCATCACCGGGGACGGCCAGCGTGTCGATGACCACGAACGCCGCCCACCCCCACAGCGTGCCCACCGTGCCCGGGGCCAGGCGCGCCAGACCGGCCCCGCCGCCCAGGGCGATCAGGTGCGACAGGCGCGCCACCATAAAACGCGCCGACGGCACCGGCCTGGGCAACGGGGACGGGTCGCGCCCGGCGCTCATGTCCACCACTCCTGCAGGCCGCCAAACGGCACGAAGCGCCCGCCGGCCAGCTTCAGCCTCGTCGGCCCGGGCAGGGCGCGCTCGCGCACCGGATGCAGCGCATCCCCGGGGTAGCACATCGCCCGCTGCCCCTCGTGCTCGAACAGGTGCGGCTCGATGCACGGGGGAGGACGCTGCGCGGCTTCGGCCCAAGCGCTGGCCACGCTGGCATGCCGGCTCAGGTGCGCCAGCCCCATCAGCTGCGGCGGGATCAACGTCAGGGCCCCTTCCCACGCCTGCAACAGGGCCTGCCGCGGCGTGATCCACCGCGCTTCGCTGATCTCGAACGGGTCGGGCCGCACCTCGGCGCCTGCGGGCAGCTGGGCCAGAAAAAAGCGCGTATCGAAGCGCTGCGTGCCCACCGGCGGGTTGCGCGGGGTGATCCAGCGTGTCCACGGCTGCAGCGCCGCAGCCGACGCGAGAGCCACACCGGCCTCCTCGCGCAGCTCGCGTGCGGCGGCCACGAACAGCGCCTGCGCCTGCGCGGGGCTGAGCTGCGGCTCGCCCAGGCGTGCCACCAACCCGGCGGCCGGCTGGCCGAGCCAGGCCGCCGCCTCGGGCCCGGCGTCGGCCTCATCCACCTTGCCACCCGGAAACACCCACACCCCACCCAGATCGCGGCTGCGCCCGGCGCGGCGCAGCAGCAGCACCTCCAGGCCTTGCGGCCCATCACGCAGCAGCACCACCGACGCGGCCGCGCGCGGCGCATCCTGCGCGGCGGCAGCCGCCGCCGGTTCCGTTGCGTTCCTCATGGGCTCACATCGTAGCGAAATGATCGAAACCGGCCAGCTGCACCCCGTCCGGCAGCGCATACGGTCGGCCGGCCGCGTCGCACAGGCGCACCCGGGGCAGCCCGTCGGCCAGCGGATGGGTCGCCGGCGGCCCGGCCACGATGCGGCCAATGCGCGTCACCGGCGTGGCGCTGCGCCGCGCGGCCAGCAGCACCGCATCGCGCTGAGCGGCCGGGGCGGTGAAGACGAGCTCGTAATCATCGCCGCCGGCCAGTATGAACGACAGCGCCGTGGCCAGCGGCAGCGCGCGCACGCAGGCCGGCACCGCCGGGCCCTCCAGCAGCGCGGGCACGTCCAGCTCGGCCGCGACACCGCTGGCGGCCAGCACATGCCCCAGGTCCGCCAGCAGGCCATCGCTGACGTCGGCTGCGGCGTGCGCCACCCCGCGCAGCGCCAGCCCCAAGGCCACGCGCGGCTGCGGCCGCAGCAGCTGCGCGCAGGCCGCAGCGGCCTCCTTCCCCGGCAGCGTCACTTCACCGCGCAGCACGGCCAACCCCAGACGGGCCAGCCCCACGGCGCCGCTGACCCACACCTCATCGCCCACCTGCGCGGCAGCGCGGCGCAGTGCCTGCGCCGGTGGCACCTCGCCCAGCACCGTCACGCTCAGAGTCAGCGGCCCGGCGGTGGTGTCGCCACCGACCAAGGGGCAGCCGTGCGCCTCGGCCAGCGCCAGCATCCCATCGGCCAGGCGCTGCAACCACGCCTCCTCCACCCGCGGCAGCGCCAGCGCCAGGGTGAAGGCGCACGGCCTGGCGCCCATCGCGGCCAGGTCGCTCAAGTTCACCGCCAGCGCCTTGTGCCCCAGGTCGTACGGATCCACATCCGGCAGAAAGTGCCGCCCCTGCACCAGCATGTCGCTGCTGACCGCCAGCGCCTGCCCCGCAGCCGGCCGCAGCAGCGCCGCATCGTCGCCATTGCCCAGCAGCACCGCCGCACCGGGCGGCCCCTCCCGGAAAAACAGACGCCGGATCAGTTCGAACTCACCCATGGGGTGCATTGTGGCGCGGCCGCTGCGCGGCGGCGCCCCAGCCGGGCCCCGGCACCGGCGCGCGTTTTGCCCGACAATAGCGCGGCGCTGTAACCCAGTTACAGAACTGAGACCATCGTTTTCACCCTCCACGACCCGCACGCCGCCATGCCGCAGTACCGCATCGCCCCCTCGATTCTTTCGGCCGACTTCGCCCGCCTGGGTGAGGAGGTGCGCCACGTGATCGCCGCCGGGGCCGACTGGATCCACTTCGACGTGATGGACAACCATTACGTGCCCAACCTGACCATCGGCCCGGCGGTGGCGCAGGCGCTCAAGCCGCACTGCGTGACCCCGGATGGGCGCCAGGTGCCCCTGGACGTGCACCTGATGGTGCAGCCGGTCGATGCACTGGCGCAAATGTTTGCCGATGCCGGCGCCGACCTGATCAGCTTCCATCCGGACGCCACCCTCCACGTGCACCGCAGCATCCAGGCCATCAAGGCGCGCGGCTGCCAGGTGGGGCTGGTGTTCAACCCGGCCACGCCGCTGGACGTGCTGGACTGGGTGATCGAGGATCTGGACCTGATCCTGATCATGAGCGTCAACCCCGGCTTCGGCGGCCAGTCTTTCATCGACAGCGCGCTGCGCAAGGTCGAGCAGGCACGCCGGCGCATCGACGCCTGCGGCAAAGACATCCGGCTGGAGGTGGACGGCGGCATCAAGGCCGACAACATCCGCCGCGTGGCCGACGCCGGGGCCGACACCTTCGTGGCCGGCAGCGCCATCTTCGGCAAGCCCGACTACAAGGCCGTCATCGACCAGATGCGCGCCGCGCTGGCCAGATAAACAGCTGCACCGCTTACCCCCTTGACCAGGGGAAATACAAGGCCAAAGCTGACAAACCGCTTGACCTCGCTCCAATACCCTGCATGGCTCTCGTCGCAGATGCGACGGCATCAGGGGTTTCTCCTGTACAGCCCTTGCATTTTGGGTCGATACTAAGGGCTATGGGTCATGGTTTTCTTGCTCCTGCTGTAGCCTTGCTACAACGGTTGTCGATGCCAGCCAAGATGCTGGGCATGGCCGCCGTCGTGGCGGTGCCCCTGTTGATCGTGGCCTGGCTGCTGGTGGCCGACAACTGGCGGGCGCTGCGGGCCACTCAGGTGGCCCAGGACGGGCTCGACGCCATGCGCGCGGTGCAGGAGCTCACCCACGCCCTGCAGGACTGGCGGGATGCGGCCGACGTGGTGGCCGCCGGCGTGGCTGCACGCAAGGGCGAGCAGGACACCGCCGCCCAGCGCGCCGCGCAGCATCTGCGCGCGTTGGACGGGCTGCTGCAGACACACCCGGGCTGGAACACCACGGGGCTGTGGAACCCGCTGCAACAGCAGCTGCAGGATTTGCTCAGGGCAGAATCCAGGTCCCCCTCTGTACGCCATGCCGAAGCCACCCAGGCTTTGGCCCGCCTTCAGCGTCTGAGCAGCTGGATCGGCGACGCCACCGGCGTGCTGCGCGATGCTGACGCGCTGGTGGCCCATCGAGCCGTCCTCGCGTTTGAGGGCCTGCCGCCGGTGCGTGAACTGGCTAGCAGACTGCGCGGACGCGCCACGGCCATGCTGGCCCATCCCGATGCGATGACCGACTCGGTCATCATCTCCAACATGGTGCGGCAGGCCGCCGCCGCCGACCAGATCGAAGCCCAGCTGCCGGCGCTGCAGGAGCGCGTCGAAGCGCTGCAGCGCCGCGGCGCGGCCGTGCCGGCGGGCTGGGGTGCCTTTCGCAGCTCTACTGACGAGCTTGTGCGTACCACGGCCGCGCATCTGAAGACCGCAGCGATGACCGTGGATGGCAAAGAGTTTTACGCGCTGGCCACGCGCACCATCGACGCGCAGGCCGCGCTGGAGCGCGAACTTGCCAGCGCGATCGATGAAGCCTGGGCCCAGCGCACAGCCGCCCTGCAACGGGAAATCGCCCTGGTGGCCGCCGGCTGCACGCTGGTGCTGCTGGTGCTGGCCTACGGCATGGTGGCGTTCTACCGCGCCACCGTCGGGGGGCTGCACCACCTCAACCAGGCCATCGACCGCGCCGCCGAGGGCGACCTGACCAGCGATGCGGTGCTGCCGGGCCGTGACGAAATGGCCGACATGAGCCAGCGCCTGCGCCACATGCTGCAAGCCCTGTCGGAGCTGGTGGCCGACGTGCGCAGCGCCGCGGCCGTGCTGGGCCACGTCGGGCTGCAGCTGGTGCAGGACAGTCAGGAACTGGCCGAGCGCACCCAAAGCCAGGCCGCCAGCCTGGAGCAGGCCACCAGCAACGTGCGCGCGGTGGCCGAAACCGTGCAGGCCAACGCCAACAGCGCCCAGGACATCCGGCAGCTGACCGGCGAGCTCAACCGTGAAACCGAGCGCGCCAGTGAGCTGATGCAGCACACCGTCAGTGGGCTGGGGTCGCTGCAGGCCACCTCGCAGCGCATGACCGAAATCATCGGCACCATCGACGGCATTGCGTTTCAGACCAACATCCTGGCGCTCAACGCGGCGGTGGAGGCCGCGCGCGCAGGGGAGGCCGGCCGCGGCTTTGCCGTCGTGGCCTCCGAGGTGCGCCGGCTGGCACAGCGCAGCCAGGAGGCTGCCAACGAAGTGCGCCAGCTGATCGCCGAGTCGGCCCAGCGCGTCGAGGGCACGGTGCACGAGATCCAGCGCGTCCACGAGGCGATGGAAGTGCTCGTGCGCGGCATCCGCGACATCGCTTCACGCATCGGCGACATGGCCGACGCCAGCCGCCAGCAAAGCACCGCGCTGTCGGAGGTCGTGGCCGCCGTCGGTGACCTCGACCGGGTCACCTACGAAAACTCCGCGATGGTGGAGCGCACGACGCACCGCGCCAACCGCCTGATGGAGCGCACGCGTGACCTGGATGAAGCCGTGCACCACATGAAACTGCGCCAGGGCACCGCCGATGAGGCCTACGCGCTGG
>JANWZF010000068.1 GCA_025054905.1 Tepidimonas sp. | reverse complement strand
GGTGCCTGATCGCGCTGCGCTCCTTGGCCGATAATGCAACGTCCCATGTGGATCGACACCCATTGCCATCTGGATGCAGCGGAATTCGGGGCCGATGCTGCGGCCGAGCGTGCCCGAGCGCGCGCGGCGGGGGTGGACTGGTGCGTGCTGCCTGCGGTGCGCGCCGATGACTTTGAGCGCGTGCGCGCGCTGGCCCACGCCTGGGGCGATGTTTACGCGCTGGGGATCCACCCGCTGTCCGTGCCGCAGGCCACCGATGCCGACCTGCAGCGGCTGGAGCAGGCGCTGCAGCGTTGGCGGGACGATCCCCGGCTGGTGGCAGTGGGCGAGATTGGCCTGGATTTTTTTGTGCCGGAGTTGGCGGCCGAGCCTCAGCGCAGCCGTCAGCTGACGTTTTTTCAGGCCCAGCTGGCGTTGGCTCAGCGTTTTGGCTTACCGGTGATTCTGCACGTGCGCCGCAGTGTGGACGTGGTGGTGGCGACGTTGCGCGCGCTGGCGCGCCGTGGCATGGCGCCGTGCGGGGGCATCGCGCACGCGTTCAACGGCAGCCTGCAGCAGGCTCAGTCGCTGCTGGCCCTGGGTTGCAAGCTGGGCTTTGGCGGGGCAGCGACGTTCGACGCGGCGCACCGCCTGCGCCGGCTGGTGGCCGAACTGCCGCTGGAAGCCCTGGTGCTGGAAACCGACGCGCCCGACATCCCACCCCAGTGGCTGTACGTGCCAGCCGCACAACGCGCGGCCGGTCAGGCACCGCCGCGCAACAGTCCTGCGCAATTGCCGCGCATCGGGGCGGTGTTGGCGCAGCTGCGCGGCTTGTCGCCCCAGGCGCTGGCGCGGGCCACGGCGGCCAACGCGGCCCAGGTGCTGCCCCGGCTGGGTGCGTTGTGGAGGCAGCACGCCGCATGAGTGCGATGGGTTGGCAACAGGGCTTGCCCCCGGTGCTGGATGAACGCACCCGTGTCGTGGTGCTGGGCAGCTTTCCCGGGCAGGCCTCGCTGCGGGCGCAGCAGTACTATGCGCACCCGCGCAACCAGTTTTGGCCGATTCTGCAGGACCTCCTGCAGCAGCCGCTGACGGCCCTGCCGTATCCGGATCGGCTCACCGTGCTGCTGCGTCATGGCCTGGGCCTGTGGGACGTGTACGCGCGCTGCGTGCGCCGCGGCAGCCTGGACAGCGCCATCGAGCGGGCCGAGCTCAACGATTTGGCGCTGCTGCGCAAGCGCTGTCCGGCCTTGGTGGCCATCCTGCACAACGGGGGCGAAAGCTGGCGCCACGCCCGTCACACGCGCGCCTTGGGGGTGGCCGTGCAGCGGCTGCCTTCCACCAGTCCCGCCCATGCGTCCTGGCCGCTGGCCCGCAAGCGGGCAGCCTGGGCCGATGCGCTGGCCCGCTATGGGGTACCGCTGGCGTGGACCCCGACCGAAGACGCCGTGGAGGTGGGGCGGGCATGAGCACTGCCACCGGCACAGCCTGGCCCGAGGTGACGCTGTCGGAGCAGGGCGGCGTGCGTCACCTGCACCTGGGCACCCCGTGGGTGCAGGGCAGCATGCGCCTGGGCCGACCCGATGATCTCGTGCTGGAATATGTCCAGCGCATGATGGCGTGGCTGCTGTTCGTCGAGCCGGACACGGTGGCGGGGCGGCGCGCCCTGCAGCTGGGGCTGGGAGCGGGGGCCTTGACCAAGTTTTGCCATCGCCGGCTTGGCATGGACACCACGGCGGTGGAACTCAACCCCCAAGTGGTGTTGGCATGCCGGGCCTGGTTTCACCTGCCGCCCGATGGCCCGCGGCTGCGTGTGATCGTGGGCGATGCGGCGCACTGGGTGCGCCACCCGCCCTGGCGTGGCACGTTCGATGCGTTGGCGGTCGATCTGTACGACGAGCAGGCCGCCGCGCCGGTGCTCGATGATGCGGGGTTTTACGCCGACTGCCGCGATTTGTTGAGCCCAGAGGGTTGCATGACGATCAACCTGTTTGGCCGCTGTGCCAGCAGCGCACGGTCGCTGCAGGCTTTGGCGCAGGCGTTTGGGGTGCAGGCGCTGTGGGCGTTTCGCCCCACGCGCGAGGGCAACACCGTCGTGCTGGCCCAGCGCACCCCCAGCCGGCCCGAGCGCGAACGGCTGGCCGAGCGTGCCGAGGTCATCCGCACCCGCTGGCGCTTGCCCGCGCCGCAGTGGCTGCGCAGTCTACGCCCATGGCAACCATGACGGCCGCCCCCGATGGAGGCGCTGCGGCCCAGCGGCGCCGCCGGCACACTGGCTTGCTGCTGGCGGCAGGCGGCGCGGTGGCCTTCAGTGGCAAGGCCATCATCGTCAAGTTGGCCTACCGGCATGGGGTCGATGCGGTGACGCTGCTGATGTACCGCATGCTGTTTGCCCTGCCGCTGTTTGCTGCGATGGCCTGGTGGGCCAGCCGGCGCGAAGGCACCGCGCCGCTGAGCCGGCGTGACTGGCTGGGCATCGCCTGGCTGGGCTTGACCGGCTACTACGCGGCCAGTTTTCTCGATTTTTGGGGCCTGCAGTACATCAGCGCCAGCCTCGAGCGCCTGATCCTGTACCTCAACCCGACCCTGGTGCTGCTGCTGGGCTGGCTGCTGCATGGCCGGCGCGTCACCGCGCGCCAGATGGCGGCCATGGCCCTGTCCTACGCGGGGGTGCTGGTCGTCTTTGGGCATGAAGTCAGCCTGGACGGCCGCGCCACGCTGGTGGGCAGTTTGTTGGTGCTGGCCAGTGCCATCAGTTACGCGCTGTACCTGGTGCACAGTGGGCAGATGGTGGGCCGCATCGGGGCGTTGCGGCTGGTCAGTCTGGCCACCCTGGTGGCTTGCATGCTGTGCATCGGCCAGTTCGTGCTGCTGCGGCCGTTGGCGGCGGCCTGGGTGCCTGCACCGGTGCTTGGGCTGTCGATGCTCAATGCGGTGCTGTGCACGGCCGCGCCGGTGGTGATGGTCATGCTGGCCATTGAGCGCATTGGTGCCGGTTTGACCGCGCAGACCGGTATGCTGGGGCCACTGTCGACCCTCGCGTTGGGGGTGCTGCTGCTGGGCGAACCTTTCAACGCCTGGATCGTGGTGGGCACCGTGCTGGTGCTGGCCGGCGTGCTGTGGGTCAGCCGTACGGGTGCAGGTTCCTGAAGCGAGGACGAGGAGAGGTGACGATGGATTTGGGAATCGCGGGGCGCTGGGCGCTGGTGTGCGGCGCCAGCCGGGGCTTGGGCTGGGGGTGCGCGCGAGCCCTGGCGCTGGAAGGGGTCAACGTGGTGATGGCCGCCCGCGGCCAAGCCGCGCTTCAGGCCGCCGTGGCGGCCTTGCGGGCCGAGCTGCCGGCCGGTGCGGGTCCGCAGATCGTGCCAGTGGTGGCCGACGTCACCACCGAGGAAGGCCGAGCCGCGCTGTGGCAGGCACCCGGTGGCCCAGGGCGGGCGTTTGACATCCTCATCACCACTGCCGGCGGCCCCCCGCCGGGCGACTTTCGACAATGGGGGCGTCAGGACTGGCTGCGCGCGCTGCAGGCCAACATGCTGGCGCCCATCGAGCTGATCCGGGCCACCGTGGACGGCATGGCCGCGCGCGGTTTTGGCCGCATCGTCAACATCACCTCCAGCGCCGTCAAGGCCCCGATCGACATCCTGGGTCTCAGCAACGCGGCGCGCAGTGGTCTGACCGGCTTCGTGGCGGGCCTGGCGCGCAGCGATCTGGCCGCACGCGGGGTCACGATCAACAACCTGCTGCCCGGCAAATTCGACACCGATCGCCTGCGCGCCACCTTACAGGCCGCCGCCGATGCCAGTGGCCGCAGCCTGGAGGAAGTGCGCGCGGCGCAGCTAACGCAAATTCCCGCCCGGCGCCTGGGCGCGCCGCAAGAGTTCGGCGCCGTCTGTGCCTTTCTCTGCAGCGTGCACGCGGGCTACCTGACTGGGCAGAACATCCTGCTGGACGGCGGCGCGTATCCCGGGACGTTCTGAGCAGCGGCTCAGGGGTTCAGCGCCGCCTGCGTGGCGCTGTCAAGCTCGCCAGTCTGAGGCAGCCCCTTGCTGGCTTGAAACGCGCGCAGCGCCTGGCGCGTCTTGGCTCCCATCTTGCCGTCGGGCTTGCCCACGTCGTAGCCCAGTGCAGCCAGCCGACGCTGTGCATCCAGCAGCGTCATGCCCGATGCGGCTGAGGCAGGGCTGCTGGGTGGCTGTGCTGCCGGCTGGGCTACTGCTGGTTGGGCCACTGCTGGTTGACTTCTGACGCTAGATGCACCATCAACCTGCAGCCGTCCACCGGTTCCCAGACCCCGATCGCCCATGGATTGGGCCGTGTAGTTGCGCAGGGCCTGGATCATCTGGTTGTAGGCATTCACGAAGGCAGCCACGATTACTTTACCTTGGGGGGTGTTGCCGTAGCCGCCCAAACCAGCGCCAACGCCACCCAGGCCAATG
>JANWZF010000327.1 GCA_025054905.1 Tepidimonas sp. | reverse complement strand
CTGGACGTCATCAGCCCGCAGTACATCGCCGACCTGATTTCGTGGGGTGCCATCGGGGCGCGCACCACCGAAAGCCAGGTGCACCGCGAGCTGGCCTCGGGCCTGAGCGCGCCGATCGGCTTCAAAAACGGCACCGACGGCAACATCCGCATCGCCACCGATGCCATCCTGGCCGCCAGCCGGCCGCACCACTTCCTGTCGGTGCACAAAAACGGCCAGGTGGCCATCGTGCGCACCAAGGGCAACCCCGACTGCCACGTGATCCTGCGCGGCGGCAAGTTGCCCAACTACGACGCCGACAGCGTGGCCATCGCCTGCCAGCAACTTGCCGACGCCAAGCTGCCTGCGCGCGTGATGGTGGACTGCAGCCACGGCAACAGCCAGAAGCAGCACGAGCGCCAGGTGGAGGTGGCGCGCGACATCGCGGCCCAGGTGGCCGGCGGCTCCGACCGCATTCTCGGCGTGATGGTGGAAAGCCACCTGCGTGCCGGAGCGCAAAAGTTCACCCCCGGCAAGGACGATCCGGCGCGGCTGACCTATGGCCAGAGCATCACCGACGCCTGCATCGACTGGGAGACCTCGGTGGAGGTGTTGCAGACCCTGGCGCAGGCGGTGGCAGCGCGGCGGGCGCGCAAACGCTGAGGTCGGCTGCGCCGGCGGTGTGCGCAGGCGCTACCATTGCCGGGATCGGCCACAGCCATTTTTGCCCGCCTGCGAGGGGGTGCCATGCGCAACCACGTCATCGTCTCTTTTGGTCCCGACCGCGAGTACACCTTCGACCTCGATGAGGTGCAACCCATGCCGCACGAGCTGGCGCGCCAGTGGCTGGATGAGCAGTTCACCACCCTGGGCTGCGAGCCGCTGCGCCTGACCGGCAAGGTGCTGACCGCCGACAAGGCGCTGGCCATCGCGCAGGCGGTCGGTGCAGAGCGCTTTGCCGAGCCGGCGCACCGGGCGTGGGCGATGGTGTACGCGCGCGCGCTGGCCAGCCTGCTGGCCAAGCCGATCGTCAAGGTGGACGTGCCGGCGCAGACCGTCGGCTACTGAGCCGCCGCGGCGGTCGGTTGGGCGCGCAGGGCGGCGGCCAGCCGCTCGTGCACGCCGCCGAAGCTGCCGTTGCTCATGCACAGCAGGTGGTCGCCCCCGCGGGCAGCGGCCACCACCTGCGCCACCAGCGTGTCCAGATCGGCTGCGGTGTGGGCGCGCGCGCCCAGCGGCGCCAGCGCCTGCGCGGCGTCCCAGGTCAGCCCGGCGGTGTGGCAAAACGCCAGCGCCGCCCCCTCCAGCGCCCATGGCAGTTGCGCCTTCATCGTGCCCAGCCGCATCGTGTTGGAGCGGGGCTCGAAGATGGCCAGGATGCGCTCGTGGGGGCGGCCCTGCGCGTCGAGCCGACGGCGCAGCCCGTCCAGCGTGGTGCGCATGGCGGTGGGGTGGTGGGCAAAGTCGTCGTAAATCGTGATCACGCCATCGGGCCGCGCGATCCGGGCGCGTACCTCCAGCCGGCGGCGCACGCCCTGGAAGTCGGCCAGCGCCTCGGCCGCCAGCGCGGGGCTGACCCCCACGTGCTCCGCGGCGGCGATGGCGGCCAGCGCGTTGAGCTGGTTGTGCACCCCGGCCAGCCCCCAGCGCACGCGTGCCACCTCGCGCCCCTGCCGCAGTACCGCAAAGTCATGCGGCTCGCCGTCGGCCTGGTAGTCGCTGTGGGCCGCGCCAAACGTGCGCAGCTCGCTGTACAGCCCCTGGTTGAGCACGCGTGCGATCGACTCCTCCAGCCCGTTGGCGATCACGCGCCCGCTGGCCGGCACCGTGCGCAGCAGGTGATGGAACTGGCGTTCGATGGCCGCCAGGTCGTCAAAGATGTCGGCGTGATCGAATTCCAGATTGTTCAGCACCGCGGTGCGCGGGCGGTAGTGCACAAACTTGCTGCGCTTGTCGAAAAAGGCGGTGTCGTACTCGTCGGCTTCGATGACGAACAGCGGGCGCGCGCGCGCACCGGGCGCGCCCAGCCGGGCCGAGACGCCAAAGTCCAGCGGCACGCCGCCGATCAGAAAACCGGGCTGCTGCCCGGCGTGCTGCAGGATCCAGGCCAGCATCGCGCTGGTGGTGGTCTTGCCGTGCGTGCCGGCCACCGCCAGCACGTGGCGGCCGTGCAGCACATGCTCGGCCAGCCACTGCGGGCCGCTGGTGTAGCGCGCGCCGGCCTCCAGGATGGCCTCCATCAGCGCAAACCTGGGTTGTCCATCGCTGCCGCGTGCACGGCTGACGACGTTGCCGACCACGAACACATCGGGCCGCAGCCGCATCTGGTCGGCGTCCCAGCCCTCGATCAGCTCAATGCCCAGTGCCTTGAGCTGCTCGCTCATCGGGGGGTAGACGCCGGCGTCGCAGCCGGTGACGCGGTGGCCGGCCTCGCGCGCCAGTGCGGCCAGCCCGCCCATGAAAGTGCCGCAGATGCCCAGAATGTGGATGTGCATGGGGGCGCATTATCGCGGCCGCTGCACGCGGCGCCGGTCTGCCCGACAATCGCGTCATGCTCGACGATGCCGTCCAACAGGAAATCGCTGCGCTGGCTGCCGCCCTGATCGTCGACGACGGCTGGCCGGTGCGCACGGCGCAGGAGCAGGCGCGCCAACGCCTGGGCCTGCCCGCGCGGACCGCGTTGCCCGGTGCCGCACTGCAGGAGGCGGCGATCCGCCAGCATCTGGCGCTGTTTCACGCCGACACCCAGCCGCGCGAGCTGGCCGCGCTGCGCGCCACCGCGCTGGACTGGATGCAGCGCCTGGCTGCCTATGAGCCGCTGCTGGGCGGGGCGGTGTGGCACGGCACGGCCACGCGCCGCTGCGACATTCACCTGCAGCTGTTCAGCGATGATCCCAAGGCGGTGGAAATCGACCTGATCAACGCCGGCCTGGCCTATGACAGCGCGCAGGCGCGCGGCCTGCAGGGGCGCGAAGTGCCGGTGCTGCACCTGTCGGTGCACTGCGCGGGCCTGGGCGAGCACGTCGGGCTGCACCTGTGGGTCAACGACGCTCGGGCGCGCCGCGGTGCGCGGCTGCCCGATGCCCTGGGCCGCACGCCGCGTGGCACCGCCGAGGAGGTGCGCGCGTTGCTGGCCGCGGAGGGCAACAGATGAACGGTCGGCGCGTGTGGCTGGTGACGGTGGGGGTAGGGGCGGCTGCACTCGGGGCCGCTGTGGCGGCGTGGCGGCTGCGTCCGCAGCCGGTGGCCGACGGGGCCGAGACGGCCTTCTGGGCCGGACAATGGGAGCGCCCCGAAGGCGGCCAGATCCGCGCTGCCGAGCTGCGTGGCGGCCCGCTGCTGCTCAACTTCTGGGCGACGTGGTGTCCTCCCTGCGTGGAAGAGCTGCCGTTGCTGGAGCGTTTTGACCGCGAGCAGCGGGGCCGCGGCTGGCGCGTGCTGGCGCTGGCCATCGACCAGCCCAGCGCGGTACGCGCCTTTTTGCAGCGGCAGCCGCTGAGCCTTGCGATCGGGCTGGCCGGCTGGGGCGGCACCGAGCTGGCGCGCCAGCTCGGCAACCCCACCGGCGCGCTGCCGTTTACCGTCGTGTTCGATGCGCGCGGGCGGCTGGCCCAGCGCAAGCTGGGCAAGGTGGAGCCCGCTGACCTGCAGGCGTGGCAGGCGGCACTGGCCTCAGGCTGAAGCCGGCGAGGGCAGCGCGGGGGCCTGGCCCAGATGCGCGGCGACCTCCGCCGCCGGTAGCGGCCGCGCGTACCAAAAGCCCTGGAAGTGGTCGCAGCCCAGCGCGCGCAGGCGCTGCAGCTGGTGGGCGTGCTCCACCCCCTCGGCCACGGCCTCCATGCCCAGCGCATGCCCCATCTGCACGATGGCCGCCACGATGGCCACATCGGCGGCGGCCTGCTCGTGCAGGGTCATCACGAAGCTGCGGTCGATCTTGAGCCGATGCAGCGGGAAACGCTTCAGGTAGGTCAGGCTGGAGTAGCCGGTGCCGAAGTCGTCCAGCGACAGCTCCACCCCCAGCGCCGCCAGGGCCTGCAGCTTGGCCAGTGCGTCGTCGGCGTCGCGCACCAGGATCGTTTCGGTCAACTCCAGCTCCAGCAGCGACGGGGGCAGGCCGTGTCGTTGCAGCGTCTCGGCCACCTCCTGCACGAAGCCGGGTTGTTCGAACTGCAGTGCCGAGACGTTGACCGCGACCTGGGTCGGCTGGCCGGCGTCCAGCCAGCGGCGGGCCTGGGCCACCGCCTGCTGCAGCACCCACTGGCCCAGCTGCACGATCAGGCCAGTCTCTTCGGCCACGCCGATGAACGCTGCGGGCAGCACCAGTCCGGCCCCCGGGCGGTGCCAGCGCAGCAACGCCTCGCAGGCGGTGACGCGGCCACGGCGCAGGTCCACACGCGGCTGGTAGTACAGCTCGAACTCGCCGCGCTGCAGGCCCTGGCGCATCGCGTGGTCGGTCTGGATGCGCGCCAGCAGGTCGGCGTTCATGTCGGGCTGGTAAAAGCGCCAGTGGCCCTTGCCGCGGTCCTTGACCTGGTACATCGCGGTGTCGGCGCACTGGATCAGTTCGTCCAGTGTCGTGCCGTCGTCCGGATACATCGCGATGCCGATGCTGCACGACAGCGTGAACTGCATCTCGTCGATCGTCACCGGTCGCGTCACCGCCTCGATGATGCGCTGGGCTGCGAGTTCAGCGGCATGCCGGTTGGCGTCGTGCAAATGGATGACGAATTCGTCGCCGCCCAGCCGCGCCAGCGTGTCGGTCTGGCGCAGGCAACGCTGCAGCCGCTGGGCGATTTCCACCAGCACCCGATCACCAAAGGCGTGGCCGAGCGAATCGTTGATGCCTTTGAAGCGGTCCAGATCCAGAAACAGCACCGCAAAGCCCTGCCCGCTGCGCTGGGCCAGCCGGATCGCGTGTCCAACGCGCTCGCCCAGCATCAGGCGGTTGGGCAGACCGGTCAGCGGATCGCTGTAGGCCAGCTGCTCGATGCGCCGCTGCGCCTCGAGCTTTTCCGACAGGTCCTTGGCAAACAGCACGGTGTTGAGCGGCTGGCCTTGCGCGTCGCGCAGCATCACCCATGACACCAGCAACGCCACCCCTGGGCCGTGCGGGCGGCGCAGCCACAGCTCGCCCTCCCAATAGCCGCGCTCGGCCAGCGCTTGGTCGACCTGCACTGGCCAGCCCGGGCGGTTGGGGGCATCGAGCAGCGTCTCAATCGGCCACCCGCTGGCATCGTCATGGTCGAGCGCGGCCAAGCGCAGCGCGGCCGGGTTGCAGGCCACGATGTGGCGCTGCGGATCGGTGACGACGATGGCGTCCAGACTCGCTTCGAACACCTTGGCCGCCAGCCGCAGCTTGGCATCGAGGGCGGCGTGCTCGGTGATGTCGCGGTAGACGTGGATGCGGCCCACGGGGCGTCCACGCGCCAGCTGCGGGCGGGTGCTGCGCTCCAGGATGCGGCCGCTGCGCAGCAGCACGATGTCGTGGGCCTCCAGCAGCGGCGCGCGCTGCAGCTCGCTCAAGCGGGCCTGGAAAGCGCTGGCATCCTGCACGGCGGCGGCCAGATGGCGCAGCAGCGCCGCATCGTCCGGCTCGGTCAGCAGGGCCTCGGGCAGCTCCCAGATGTGCGCAAAGGCGCGGTTGAACGCGCGCACGCGTCCATCCAGGTCGCACACCAGGATGCCGTCGGAGGACGACTCCAGCACCGCGCGCAGTTCGGCCAGCAGCTCCTCCAACCGCTGCTGGGTGCGCTGCCAGTCGGTCAGATCCTGCATGGCCACCAGCACCACCGGCGCGCCGCCTTCGGGGTGCACCGGGCCGATGCGGCGCTGCACCCGCAGCAGCTCGCCGTCGGTACGGCGCAGCCACGCCTCCGACTCCAGCATCTGCCTGATCCCGCTGCGCCACTCGTCCCAGTACACGTGATCCTGCAGGTCGCTGGCCCACGCGTGCACGGGGCTGCCCACCATCGCCTCGCGCGTGGCGCCCACCAGGCGCAGCGCGGCTTGGTTGACGGCCAGGATCTGCAGCGTGGTCGGGTCGACCACCCACACCGACTCCAGCAGCCCCTCGGTGATGGCGGCCCAATGCAGATGGCTCACGGCGAACCCTCCCCTTGGGCGGCGCTGAGCGCCCGCTCAAAAAAGTAGCAGTAGCGCGGGCGCGGCTCCAGATAGTCCAGCGCCGCGCGGGGTAGCTGGTCGGGCCGCAGGCTGCGTTGAATGGACAGCTGCGGTTGCGTCTCCAGATCCAGCAGCAGGGCCTCGCTGCGGGGGATTGTCGGGTCGTGCACCAGCACGCGGGGCTTCAGCGGCCGCGCCGCGTTGACCGCCTGCACCTGCGCGTAGCGCCCATCGCTGAGCTGCACGATCGAGCCCGGCGGGTACACGCCCATCATCCGGATGAACGCGGCCAGCGTACGCGCCTCGAACTGGCTGCGCTGACGGGCGAACAGCAGCGCCAGGCTTTCGTGCGGCGTCATCGCCTTGGCCGGGTGGTGCGGATTGCACATCCGGTCGTAGCGGTTGATCAGCGCCAGCACATGGGCGGCGGGCGACATGGCCTCGCCGCGGCAGCCGGTTGGAAATCCGCTGCCGTCGGCCGCTTCGTGGTGCTGCTGCACGGCCTGGGCCACCTCGTCGGCCAGCCCCATGCTGCGCACCAAACTGGCCCCCAGCGTCGCATGTTCCTGATAGGCCTTGAGCTGCGCCGCCGTAAAGGCCTCATCCTTGTGCCGCACCAGCTCAGGCAGCCGCTGCTTGCCGATGTCGTGCAGCAGGGCGGCCAGCCCCAGCGTCTGCAGGGCGGCCGGCTCCAGACCCAGCACCCGCCCCAGCAGCAACGCCAGCACGGTGACGTTCATCGCGTGCTGGGCGCCGCGGTCGCCCTGGATATCGCCGAGCAGGCGAATGGCCGACTCGGACGGGCCGGCGATGTCGGCCACCATCTCGTTCACCAGGGCGCTGGCCTGCGCGCCGGCGTGCTGCGGCTCGCGCTCCAGGTCGTCCAACAGCGCCCGGTAGCGGCGTGCCCCCTCGTGGTAGCGCCGCTCGCAACGCTGCAGGCTGTGGCGCTGGGCGGCCAGCGCCGCCAGCCGCGCCGCTTGCGCCGAGGGCGGGCCCGCTGACGCATCGGCGGCCGACCCCTCGGTCGCGGCGGCCGTCGGCTGGGGCGACGGGTCCAGATCGCTGCGCGCCGGGTCGATGCGCACGCGTGTCAGCCCCAGCGCGCGGATGGCTTCGATCTGGCGCGTCGAGGCAATCCGGAAGTTGTTGCGCGGGAACGGGTGATCCATCCACCCCAGATCCAGCAACACAAAGTGACCGACGCGCAACTCCGTCACCGGGATCACGGGTAGGGCGGGTTCGGTCATGGGCGACGTCCTGGGCACATGGTCAGATAGCCATTATCGCAACGAACCCGGGTGTCCTGGGCCGTCGCTGCGCTACAGTGCGGGTTGCGCCTGTTGCGAGCCAAGATGGACGTTCCGCTGCCGATCGACGAGATCACCCTGGGTGAGCCCCTGCCCGTCCACGTGTGGGATGCGCGCGGCCAGTTGCTGTTGCGCAAGGGGGACGTGATACGCGATGAGCGGCACCGCGAGTGGCTGCGCATGCACGCGCCGATGATCCGCCGCGAAGACCACGAGACCTGGCGCTTTCACTACACCGCCGCGCTGGACCGTGCGTTGCGCAGCAACCGGTCGCTGGATGACCTGGCGCACATCGCGCGGCCGATGCAGTTCGACGAGCCCGCCGAGCCTGATGAATCGTCGCGCCCGCTGGGCGAACAGTTGGCGGATCTGCACACGGTGTTGACCCTGCTGCTGCACCAAGGCGAACAGGCGCAGGACTTTGCCGGGCGCTTCGTGCGCGTGGATCGCCGGCTGCACACGCTGCTGCTGCGGCGCGCGGATGACGTGCTGCTCGTGCTCGTGCAGATGCTGTTCGATCGCGAGTTGGGCTACAGCGCCAGCCATGCGCTGACCTGCGCCAGCGTGGCCGAGCTGGTGGCGCAGACGCTGCAATGGCCTGAAGCCACGGGCGACGCGGTGCGCCGCGCCGCGCTGTCGATGAATGTCGGCATGGCGCGCTTGCATGACGACCTGGCGCGCCAGGATGCCCCACTGAATCCGCAGCAGCGCCGCGCCGTGCACGAGCATCCGGTGCGCGGCGAAGACATCCTGCGCCGTGTCGGCGTCAGCGACCCGCTATGGCTGGAGTTGGTGCGCGACCACCACGAGGTCCGTGGGGGCGGGGGCTACCCGCGCGGGCTGACCGAGGTCAGCGAACCGGCGCAGCTGCTACGGCTGGTGGACGTGTATGTGGCGCGTCTGAGCCCGCGGCTGCACCGGCCGGGTCTGCCGGCGCAGCAGGCCGCGCGCGACGTCTGCCTGGACGCCAGCGGTGTGCCCACGCCGCTGGGGGCCGCGCTGGTGCGCACGCTGGGCCTTTACGTGCCGGGCAGTTATGTCGAGCTGGCCAGCGGTGAGCTGGCGATGGTGGTGCGGCGCGGCAAGCGGGTCACCACGCCCCTGGTGTTGGCGCTGACCGGGCGCGATGGCCTGCCGCGCGGCGAGCCGCTGCTGCGCGATACGGCTGACCCGACTTACGAGGTCCGCCACAGTGTGGCGCCTGAGCACGTGCGCGTGCGTGTGGCCGTCGACCGCCTGCTGGCGCGGTTGTGAACCGGCAATGCTAGCCGTTGCGGCGGCCTGCGGCAGCCGTGACGTCGCGAGCAAAAACAGGATGCGCCGCCGAGGTGCTGGACGCCCCAGCCTGGACGCGGTGCCGGATGGGCCGCTGCGGGCGGACCGATGGTCGGGGTGAGAGGATTCGAACCTCCGGCCTCTACGTCCCGAACGTAGCGCTCTACCAGGCTAAGCTACACCCCGAGGCCTGCTGCCGGATGCGTTATGCGCGACG
>JANWZF010000273.1 GCA_025054905.1 Tepidimonas sp. | reverse complement strand
TGGGCGTGGGCGCGGGGCAGATGAGCCGGCTGGACTCGGCCCGCATCGCCAGCATCAAGGCCCAGGCCGCGGGCCTGAGCCTGCAAGGCTCGGCGGTGGCCAGCGATGCGTTCTTCCCGTTTCGCGACGGGCTGGACGTGGTGGTCGATGCCGGCGCGACCTGCGTCATCCAGCCCGGCGGCTCGGTACGCGATGCCGAGGTGATCGCCGCCGCTGACGAGCGCGGCGTGGCGATGGTCTTCACCGGCGTGCGCCATTTCCGCCACTGACAGCGGGTGGTGCCGGCCAGGCCAAGCGGGCTGTTTTTGCGCTATAATGCAGGCTTCAACGACGCGGCTGTAGCTCAGTTGGATAGAGTACTTGGCTACGAACCAAGGGGTCGTGGGTTCGAATCCTGCCAGCCGCGCCAAATCACACCAGGCCAGTCGCACGCGACTGGCCTTTTTTCTGCCCGCGAAGGCGGCATGCCCGATGCTTGCACCCAGCGATATCACGCTGCACGATCTGACCGCAGGCTATGAGCGCCATCCCGCGGTGCACCATGTCAGCCTGCGCTGGCCGGCCGGATCGCTGGCCGCTGTCGTGGGGCCCAACGGCGCGGGCAAGTCCACGCTGCTGAAGTGCGTGGCAGGCCGCTTGCGGCCGATGCACGGCGCCGTGCAGGGGGTGCAGCCAGCGCAGGTGGCGTACCTGCCGCAGATCAGCGAGGTCGACCGCAGCTTTCCGCTCACCGTGGCCGAGCTGGTCGGGCTGGGGCTGTGGCACGAGCTGGGGCCGTGGCGGCGCCCGCGCTTCGATCAGCGCGCGCGCGTGGCCGAGGCCATCGCCGCGGTGGGCCTGCAGGGTTTCGAGCGCCGCACGCTGGAGACGCTGTCGGGCGGGCAGTTCCAACGCGCGCTGTTTGCCCGCCTGATGCTGCAGGATGCGCCAGTGGTGCTGCTGGACGAACCCTTCACCGGGGTGGATGCCCGCACGCTGGAAGACCTGGTGTGCGTGCTGCTGCGCTGGCACGAGCAGGGCCGCACGGTGATTGCGGTGCTGCACGACCTGGCCTTGGTGCGGGCGGTCTTTCCACTGACCACGCTGCTGGCGCGTGAGCTGGTGGCCCATGGCCCCACTGACCAGGTGCTCACCGAGGCCCACCTGCTGCGCGCGCGGCGGCTGCAGGAAGCGTTCGACGAGCGTGCCGAGCTGTGCGATTGGCACGATCCTCATCCCGAACCGGCTGCGCCGGGAGCTGACGATGGACGGCGGTCTTGACGGGTGGCTGGCGTTGCTGGCCAGCGCCAGCGGGCTCGAATTCGATTTCATGCGCCGCGCTGCGCTGGCCTGTGTGCTGCTGGCGCTGGGGGCCGCCCCGGTGGGCGTGCTGCTGATGCTGCGGCGCATGAGCCTGATGGGCGACGCCATGTCGCACGCGATTTTGCCCGGGGCGGCTTTGGGGTATTGGGTGGCTGGGCTGTGGCTGCCGGCGCTGGCGTTGGGCGGAGCGCTGGGCGGACTGCTGGTGGCGGCCTGCGCCGGGCTGCTGGCGCGGCACACCGTGCTGCGGGAGGATGCAGCGCTGGCTGTGCTTTATCTGCTGTCGCTGGCCGCGGGCGTGCTGATCCTGTCGGTGCGGGGCACCCAGGTCGACCTTCTGCACGTGCTGTTTGGCTCGGTGCTGGCGCTGGATGAGGCTGGCCTGGCGCTGCTGGCAGCGGTGGCCGCGGCCACCGTGGCGGGCTTGGCGCTGCTGTGGCGGCCGCTGGTGCTGGAGTGCGTGGACCCGGCCTTTCTGCGGGGCGTCAGCCGCTGGGGGGCATGGGCGCATCAGGGGTTTCTGGCCTTGGTGGTGATCAACCTGGTGGCCGCGTTTCAGGCCATGGGCACGCTGATGGCGGTGGGCCTGATGGTGTTGCCGGCCGCCAGCGCGCGGCTGTGGGCGCGGCGCTTGCAGCCCATGCTGGCTTTGGCGGTGCTGACCGCCGCGCTGGGAGCGCTGGCGGGGCTGTGGCTGTCGTACGCGGCTGAGTGGCCCACCAGCCCGACCATCGTGCTGCTGCTGGGGGTGTGGTACGCCGCCTCGCTGGTGCTGGCGCCGCTGGGTTGGTGGCGGCAGCGCCGCGTGCCGCCACGGCACCTGAAAGGATGAGCGCGGGCGCTGCGGGGCCATGGCCTGCCGCACCGTGGAGGCCGCGCGCAAGCGGCTAAGCTAATGGCCATGCAAGCTTGGCGTGCCGCATGCCTCGCGTTTGATCCCGAGGCTGATCATCCCATCGTCCACTACGAGTCCGACGGCCTGCTGGTGGCTGAGCCGCAGTCCGACGGCGTCTGGCGCGTGGTGGCGCGCGGGCCGTACGCGGCTCTGCGGCCGCAGTGGCCGCAGGTGCCGGTGCACGACTGGCGCGGGCGCTGCATCGCGCCCGGGTTCATCGATCTGCACGTGCACTACCCGCAGACCGACATCATTGGCGCACCGGCTGAGGGCCTGCTGCCGTGGTTGCAGCGCTACACGTTTGTGCACGAGGCGCGCTTGGCCGACCCGGCGTATGCACAGGAGGTCGCCTCGTTCTTTCTGGATGAAATGTTGCGCCAGGGGGTGACCACGGCGCTGACGTGGGCCACCTCCCATCCCGCCTCGGTGGAGGCTGTGCTGGAACAGGCCGAAGCGCGTGGGCTGCGCTGGATCGCCGGCAAGGTGCTGCAGGACCGGCACAGCCCCGATGGCGTGCGCGACGACACCGAAGGCAGCCTGCGGGAGACCGAGGCGCTGATCGCGCGCTGGCACGGCCGCCGCCGGCTCGGCTATGCGATCACACCGCGCTTTGCCCCCAGCTGCAGCGATGCCCAGCTGCAGGGAGCCGGGGCGTTGGCGGCCGCCCATCCCAGCGTCTGGGTGCAGTCGCATGTCGCGGAAAATGTCGATGAGGTGCGCTGGGTGCGCGAGCTCTACCCGCACGACCGCAGTTACCTGGCCGTCTACGAGCGCTTTGGCCTGCTGCGGCCGCGCGCGGTCTACGCCCACGGCATCTACCTGGACGAGGTGGACCACGCGCGGTTGGCGGCCACCGGGGCCGCGGTGGCCGTCTCGCCCACCAGCAACCTGTTTCTCGGCAGCGGTTTTTTCGATTACGCGGCGGCGCGTCGGGCGGGGGTGCGGCTCGGGCTGGCCAGCGACGTCGGTGCGGGCATGAGCTTTTCGCCGTTTGCCACCATGCGGGCGGCTTACACGGTGGGGCGTGCGGCGGTGCGCGGCGACGGGGCGGCCAAGGCCGCGGTCAGCCTGACTCCCGAGGATTTGTGGTGGCAGCACACCGCCGGGGCGGCGCGCGCGGCAGGGCTGGCGGGCGTGGTCGGGTCGCTGGCGGTGGGCAGCGAAGCCGATTTCATCGTGCTGGACCCCGAAGCCACGCCGCTGCTGAAGCGGCGCTGCGCCCATGCGGCGTCCCTAACCGAATGGCTGTTTGCGTTCATCGTGCTGGCCGACGACCGCGCGGTGGCGCACGTGCACGTTGCCGGGCAGCCACACAACTTCACGCAGCGGCCATCGGGCCGCAACGAAGCACGGGCATGATGGGGGCCGTGATGAAACCCTTGCATGCGCGCGTGCGCTGGTGCGGCGCGACCCTGTTGGTGGGGGCCTGCTGGCTGGCAGGCTGTGCCCAGTCGCCCAGCCGCCCAGAGGCTGCCGAGCTGGTGCGTCCCGTGCCAGCCGCCTGGCAGGGGCTTGACGAGAGCGGGTTGCCCATCGGCGCGGCGCAGGATCCGGCACGCTGGTGGGAAGGGTGGGACGACCCCGCCCTGATGGCCTGGGTGCAGGCTGCGCTGCAGGCCAACACCGACCTGCGCGCGGCGCTGGCGGCGCTGGCGCAAGCCCGTGCCGCGCGCGATGTGGCGCAGGCAGCCACGCTGCCCACCGTGGAGGCGAGCGTGCGCGCCCGTCGCCAGGCCAATGAGGCGGCAGCGGGCCACGTCTGGAGCGCGGGTCTGGATGCGAGTTGGGAGCTCGACGAGAGCGGGCTGTCCATCGGCGCGGCGCAGGATCCGGCACGCTGGTGGGAAGGGTGGGACGACCCAGCCCTGATGGCCTGGGTGCAGGCTGCGCTGCAGGCCAACACCGACCTGCGCGCGGCGCTGGCGGCGCTGGCGCAAGCCCGCGCCGCCCGCGATGCGGCACAGGCGGCCACGCTGCCCACTGTGGACGCCAGCGTGCGCGCCCGTCGCCAGGCCAATGAGGCGGCAGCGGGCCACGTGTGGAGCGCGGGTCTGGATGCGAGCTGGGAGCTCGACGTCTGGGGGCGGCGAGCGGCCGCGCTCAGCGCCGGCGAAGCCGACTTGCGCGCCAGCGCCGCCACGCTGGCCTGGACGCGGGTGGCACTGGCGGCCGAAGTGGCGCTGGCCTACTTCGACTGGTGGAGCGCGCGCGAGCGGCTGCTGGCTGCCGAGCAAAGCCTGGCCGCGCAAAACGACAGCGTGCAGCTGACCGCCTGGCGCGTGCAGGCCGGACTGGCCACGCAGCAGGATCTGGACAGCGCGCGCGCGGCGCTGGAGCAGACGCGCGCCAGCGTGGCCGCGTTGCGTGCGGCGCAGCGCCAGGCGCAGTATGCGCTGACGCTGCTGGCTGCGCGCACGCCGGGTGAGCCGCTGGCCGAGCCGCGCCGCGAGCCCCCGCAACCGCCCATCGGCTGGACGCTGCCGGCCCCGGCCCAGGTCTTGACCCAGCGGCCCGATGTGGCGGCGGCGCAGGCCCGGCTGCAGGCGGCTGCGGCGCGGTTGCAGCAGGCCGAAGCCGCGCAGCGTCCGACCCTGACCTTGAGCGGCAGCCTGAGCTGGCAAGCGCCGCGCGTCAGTGACCTGTTCGATCCCGCGGCGCTGACGCGCCAACTGGTAGCGTCTTGGGTGGCGCCGTGGTTCGACGGCGGGCAGCGCGCCGCGCAGCGGCGCCAGCAGCAGGCCGTGCTGGAGCAGGCGCGCGCGGCGTTGGAAGGCGCTTTGCTCGCGGCGCTGCGCGACGTCGAAAATGCTCTGGTGGCCGTGGCCGCCGAGCGCGCCCGTGTGCAGCATTTGCAGGCAGCCGAGGCGGCGGCGGAGTCCGCGCTGCGTCAGGCCACGCAGCGCCACCGCGCGGGCTTGAGCGACCTGCGCACGTTGCTGGACGCGCAGCGCACCTGGTTGGCCGTGCGCAGCGAGCGCATCGCGGCCCAGGCCCAGCTGGCCGCAGCCCACGTGCGCCTGGCCAAGGCGCTGGGCGGCGGCTGGTTCAGCGCGTCCGAACCGAACCCAACCTGAGATGGCCACGATGCTAGGTTTGCCTCGCAAGACCCGTCCCCCCGCTGCCGAGGTGCAGCGCCTGCTGGGGCCCGACCGGCCCGTGCCTTGGTGGCGTCGGCCTTGGCCCTGGCTGTTGCTGCTGGCGCTGTTGGCGGCCGGCTGGGGCTGGCAGAGCTGGCGCCTGCGCAGCGCCGAGCAGGCCAAACCCGTCTATGTCACCGAGCCGATCAAGCGCGGCGATCTCGTGCTCAACGTCACCGCCAACGGCACCCTGCAGCCGGTGCGGGCGGTCAACGTCGGCAGCGAACTGTCCGGCACCGTGCGCGAGGTGCTGGTCGACGTCAACGACCGTGTGCAGCGCGGGCAGGTGCTGGTGGTGCTGGACACGGCCAAGCTGCAAGACCAGGTCCACAGCGCACGCGCCGCGCTGGCCAGCGCCGAAGCGCAGGTGCAACAGGCCGACGCCAGCGCGCGCGAAGCCGAGGCCAGCCTGCGGCGGCTGGAGGAGCTCGCGCGGTTGAGTGGTGGGGTCACCCCGGCGCCGAGCGAACTCGACGCTGCGCGTGCGGCGCTGCAACGTGCCCAGGCCCAGCAGGCCGTGGCGCGTGCGGCGGTGGAGCAGGCCCGTGCGACCCTGTCGACCAACGAGACCAACCTGGCCAAAGCCTCGATCCGCTCGCCGATCGACGGCGTCGTTTTGGCGCGCAACGTCGACCCTGGCAACGCCGTGGCCGCCTCGCTGCAGGCCGTCACCCTGCTGACGATCGCGCAGGATCTGCGTCGGCTGAAGTTGGACGTTGCGGTCGATGAGGCCGACGTTGGCCATGTGCGCGAGGGGCAAAGCGCCAGTTTTACGGTCAGCGCCTACCCGCGCCGGCGCTACCCCGCCAAGGTCGGCCGGGTCGCTTACGGGGCCACCAAGACCGACAACGTCGTCACCTACACCGCCACGCTGGACGTGGCCAACGACGATCTGTCGCTGCGCCCCGGCATGACCGCCACCGCCACCATCCGCGCGGCCGAGCGCAACGGCGTGTTGCTGGTGCCCAACACGGCGCTGCGCTTCACCCCCACCGACGCCTCCAGCACCCCGGGCGCCGGCGGCGGATTGGCCAGCCTGTTCATGCCCAAGGCCCCGACGGCTGGGCGCAAGACGGTGCGGGTGGACAGCCGGCCCGGTGGTCAGCGCCAGCTCTGGGTGCTGCGCGATGGCCAGCCGCAGGCCTTGCCGGTCACCGTTGGCATCAGCGATGGGCGTTTCACCGAGGTCAGCGGCGATGGCCTGGACGAGGGGTTGCCCGTGATCGTCGAGCAGCGCAGCAACGGTCGGGCACGATGAACGGGTCGCTGCAGCCGCCGCTGATCGCGTTGCGCGGGGTCACCAAGACCTACGGCAGCGGTGCGGCGGCGTTTCAAGCCCTGCGCGGCGTCGATCTGCACATTGCCGAAGGGGAATTCGTGGCCATCATGGGGCCGAGCGGCTCGGGCAAGTCCACCGCGATGAACCTGCTGGGTCTGCTGGACACCCCCAGCGGCGGGGCCTACGAACTGCTGGGTGTGCCGGTGCAGCATTTGTCGCGCGACGAGCGTGCACGTCTGCGCCGGCGCTATTTTGGATTCGTGTTTCAGGGCTTTCACCTGCTGCCCCGCACCACTGCGCTGGAAAACGTCGAGCTGCCGCTGATTTACCGCGGCGAGCCCGCGCGCCAGCGGCATGCCGCTGCGCGCGCCGCGTTGGCCGAGGTGGGGCTGGCGGGCTGGGAGCACCACACGCCGGCGGAGCTGTCCGGCGGGCAGCAGCAGCGCGTGGCCATCGCGCGCGCCATCGTCACCCGGCCGCGCGTGCTGCTGGCTGACGAGCCCACCGGCAACCTCGACTCGCAGCGCAGCCACGACATCATGCAATTGATCACGCAGCTCAACCGCCAGCGTGGCATCACGGTGATCATGGTCACGCACGAGGCCGACATCGCCGCCTATGCCCAGCGCGTGGTGCACTTCCGCGACGGGCGCATCGAGCGCGAGCAGCACGGTCCGGCCACCGCCGGGCAAGCGGGGTAAGCGCCATGTGGGGCAACACCTTGCTGCTGGCCTTGCGCTCGATCCGGCGCAACCTGTTGCGTTCGTTCCTGACGGTGCTGGGGGTCGTGATCGGGGTGGCGGCGGTGGTGACGATGGTCACCGTCGGCAATGGCGCCACGCTGGCGATCCAGCAGCAGATCGCCAGCCTGGGGGTCAACCTGCTGCAGGTGCGGCCCGGGCAGCGGCTGGGGCCCGGCGGCTTCGGCGGGGGCGCCCCGTCGTTCAAGCTGTCCGACGCGCAGGCGATCGCCTCGCAGGTTCCGGGGGTGTTGGCGGTGGCTGCCGAGACGCGTTCCAGCGGCGCGGTGGTGGCCAATGGACGCAACTGGAGCGCGGGTCTGGTCGGTGGCAGCGCCGACTGGCTGCTGACCAACAACTGGACGCTGGCCGATGGGCGGCCCTTCACGGAAGACGAGCATCGCCTGGGGGCCGCGGTGTGCATCCTGGGTGAGACGGTGCGCCGCGAGCTCTACGGCCCCAATCCGGCGGTCGGCGACACGGTGCGGGTGCGCCAGATGCCGTGCGAGGTGGTGGGCGTGCTGGCGCCCAAGGGGACGGGGGCCTTTGGCCAGGATCAGGATGACATCGTGCTGATGCCGATCACCACGCTGCACCGCCGCGTGGTGGGCCACACGCGCGTGTTCACGCTGCACGTTTCGATGCAGGACGGTGCCGATGCGGAGGCGGTCAAGGCCGGCCTGCGCGGCCTGTTGCGCGAGCGGCGCAGCCTGGCCGATGGCGAAGAAGACAACTTCAACATTCTGGACACCGCCCAGCTCGGCGAGACGATGGCCGGCACCACGCGCATCATGACGATGCTGCTGGGCGCCGTGGCGGCCGTCAGTCTGGTGGTGGGCGGCATCGGCATCATGAACATCATGCTGGTCAGCGTCACCGAGCGCACGCGCGAAATCGGCCTGCGGCTGGCCATCGGCGCGCTGGAGCGCGAGGTGATGGGCCAGTTTCTGGTCGAAGCGGTGGTGCTGGCGGCGTTCGGCGGTCTGGTCGGATTGGCACTGGCGCTGGCCGCCAGCGTCGGCTTGAGCGTGGCGATGAACGTACCGTTCGTCTTCGATCCGACGATCAACGTGGTAGCCTTTGCCGTGGCGGCGCTGATCGGGGTGGCGTTTGGCTATGTTCCCGCCCGCCGTGCGGCCCGGCTCGATCCGATCGAAGCGCTGCGCCACGAATGACCCGGCTGGCCGCAAAGGGGTGTGCGCCGCGCCGACGGCGATCCTGGCTCCCCGCGCAGCAGCGGCAGACCCGCGTGCTACGTGGCCTGCGAGCCGCGGTGCGCCCAGCCGGTGGTGTGGCGCTCGATCCAGCTGAACAGCTCATACATCAGCATGGCCATGACGCCCACCACGATCAGCCCGGCAAAGGCCAGGCCCATCTGCATCGCCGAGCCCGCCGAAATCAGCAGGTAGCCGATGCCTTCGTTGGCGGCGGTCATCTCCGAGACCGTGGTGCCCACGAAAGCCAGCGTGATGGCCACCTTCAGCGAACCGAAAAAATACGGCAGCGAACGCGGCAGCCCCACCTTGGTCAACACATCCCAGCGCCGCGCCCCCAGCACCCGCAGCACGTCCTCCAGCTCCGGCTCCAGCGTGGCCAGGCCAGTGGCGATGTTGACCATGATGGGAAAGAAACTGATCAAAAACGCCGTCAGGATCGCCGGTCCAATACCGATGCCGAACCACACCACCAGGATCGGCACGAACGCTGCCTTGGGCAGCGCGTTGAAAGCCGTCATCAGCGGGTACAACGCCGCATAGGCCAGCCGCGAACTGCCGATCAGAAAGCCCAGCAGCACCCCCACCACGATGGCGATGCCAAAGCCGGCCATCGTGACCCAGAACGTGCGCCACGCATGTTGCGCGATGGCGCCGCGGTGTTCGACCAGCTGCTCGGCGATGCGCACCGGGCTGGGAAAAATGAACTCCGAGACGTGCAGCGTCGAGCAGATCACCTGCCACAGCAGGATCAGCGCGGTCAGCAGCAACCACGGGGCCAGCCGTTCGGAGGGGCGGGGCGAACTCATGGGCAGCAGTGGACGAATGGGGGTTGGACTACTGCGGCAGCGCGCTGCCCTGGCGGCGCAACGCGCCAATGTGGCCGCGCAATTCGTGCACGATGTCGGTGAAGGCCGCGCTGTAGGTCACCTCCAGCTCGCGTGGGCGCGGCAGCGGGATGTCGCGCCGCACGATGAAGCGGCCGGGGCTCTTGCTCATGCAGTAGACGGTGTCGGCCAGAAAGACGGCCTCGCGCAGGTCGTGCGTCACCAGAATCACGTTGAAGCGCCGCGCCTGCCAGAGGTCGCGCAGCGTGCACCACAGCTCCTCGCGTGTGAAAGCATCCAGCGCCCCAAACGGTTCATCCAGCAGCAGCATCTGCGGCTCGTGGATCAGCGCCCGGCAGATGCTGGCGCGCTGCTGCATACCGCCGGACAGCTCCCACGGGTATTTGCGCTCGTAGCCGCCCAGGCCCACCGCGCGCAGCAGCTCCAACGCGCGCGCCTCGAATTCGGCGCGGCGCTGCCGGAACTGGCTGCGGTACGGCTCGACGATTTCCAGGGGCAGCAGCACGTTGTCCAGCGTCGTGCGCCACGGCAACAGCGAGGGGGCCTGAAACGCCATGCCCGAGATTTTGAGCGGCCCGTGCACGGGCTCGCCCGCGACCCGGATGGTGCCGCGGCTGGGGGGTTTGAGGCCCGTGGCCAGTTTCATGAACGTGCTTTTGCCGCAGCCCGACGGGCCGACGATGGCGATGAAGGCCCCGCGCGCAACCTGCAGGTCGATGGCTTCGACCGCAAATTGCCCGCGTGCCAGCAGCTCGTCGTTGTAGGCGAGCCAGACGTCGGCGAATTCGATGAAGGGTGCTCGTGGGTCGGTGGCCGCGGTGCGCATGGGGATGATCCTGCAGCGCAGCTTTAGCCCTTGGCGCGGGCAAAAACATCCAGCGCCTGCGCCGGCGGCAGCAGGCTCGAGGTCCACACGGCAGTGGGGTCGACGCGTGTGCGCGTGCCAAAGGCGTCGGAGATCTGCGAGGCCATCAGCGCCAGCCGACCCGGCACCACCTGACCGAAGCCCTCGCGGCGCGCATCGGCGCTGGCCACCACCGACTCCAGCGCCAACCGCAGGCGGCGCCGTTCGAGCTCGACGTTGACGATCGCATCGCGCTGCTTGACGTGATCGATGGCCGCATCGGGCTGGGCCAGCACCTCGCGCACGCCCCGCGCCAGCGCGGTCAGAAAAGCCGTCACCGCTGCCGGGCGCTCGCGCACCAGCTTGGGCGAGGCGATGATGGCGTTGCCGTAGAGCCGCACGCCGTGTTCGGCATAGGGCATGATGACCACGTCCTCAGGTTTGACGCCCCGCGCCTCCAGGTTCAGCAGCGAGGTGAACGAAAACCCGGTGATGGCGTCCACGTCGCCGCGCACCAGCATCGTTTCACGCAGCGGTGGGTCCATCGTCACCCACGTCACTTCACCGACGCGGTTGGCTTTCTGGAAGATCGGAAACGCCTTGCGCCCGGCATCGAACACCGGTGCCCCCAACTTTTTGCCGGTCAGGTCGGCGGGCTTGGTGATACCGGATTTTTTCAGCGCCAGCACCGCTGCCGGCGTGTTGTTGTAGACCATCATCACCGCCACCGGTTTGTTGGGCGCGTCCGGGTTGTTGGCGTGAAACTCCATCAGCGCGGCCATGTCGGCAAAGCCCATGTCATAGGTGCCCGAGGCCACCCGCTGCACCGCGGCGGCCGAGCCGCTGCCGGCATCGAGGCTGACCTCAAGCCCAGCTTCGCGGAAATAGCCCTTGGCCGCAGGTAGCAGGAACAGCGCGGAGGGGCCTTCGAAGCGCCAGTCGAGCTGAAACTTGATCGGCAAGGCCTGCGCGTGGGCCAGACCCGGCAGGGCGCAGGCGGCGGCCAGCGCGGCGCCACCTTTCAGAAACGAACGCT
>JANWZF010000262.1 GCA_025054905.1 Tepidimonas sp. | reverse complement strand
GGCGCCTCGGAGGCGCCGTGGCCGCGCATGTCGTAGCGCAGGATGTTGAAGCGCCCGGCGAAGGCGGCCACCTGCGGGTCCCACATCGTATGGTCGGCCGCCAGCGAATGCGAGAACACGAGCCAAGGTCGCCCGGGCGCCGTCGCGGGTTCGATGCGGTACGCGATGCGGCAGCCGTTACTTTGCACCTGATTCATGGCACCTCCTCGAAGGCAAGGCCGAGCGCGCCGTCCCGAGCCAGCGTGCGCAGGCGGGGCAGATGCGCCGGCTGCGCCACCAGCAGCAGCAGGCAGCGCGGCCGCACCTCGCGCCACAGGCGCGCCAGCGCCACGCGCAGCGGCAGCGTGCCGGCGCAGCACGGGCAGCCGGCGGCCAGGCGTCGCAGTGCCACCGACGGCGGCACATGCAGGGCAAAGAATGCCCCCTCGGCGACGATCGCGGCCGTGCGCTCGTCGGCGCGCGCGCGCCTCGCGTCGAGCCAGGCATCGATCGCCGCCTGCTGGGCACGCGGCCCACACGCCGCGCGCAGGGTCAGCTCGACCGGCTGCCTCATTTGCGCCAGAACGCCGGCGTGAACAGCACCAGCACCGACATCATTTCCAGCCGACCGAGCAGCATGGCGATGCTGCACACCCAGGTGGCGAAGTCGCTCAACCCTTGATAGGTTCCGGCCGGACCGACCTCGCCAAGGCCGGGGCCGGTGTTGTTCACGCAGGCGACGATGGCGGTGAAAGCGGTGACCACATCGACGTCGTCCAGCAGCAACAGGAAGGTGCCCCAGATGATGGTGGCGCCGTAAATCAGCATGAAGGCGAGCACGGCGAAGATCACCCGGTTCTCGATCACCTGCTCGCCGACGCGGACCGGGTTGACCACGCGCGGGTGCAGCACGCGGACAAATTCACGCATCGCCTGCTTGAGCAGAATGATTGCCCGCACCATCTTGATGCCGCCACCGGTGGAGCCGGCGCAGGTGGCAAAACCGCACAGGAACAGCATCAGCACCGGCGCCAGAATCGGCCACTGCGCATAATCGGTGCTGGTGTAGCCAGTGGTGGTGGCGATGGAGACCACATTGAACAGCGCATAGCGCAGCGCGGTGGGAAAATCCGCGTAGACGCCGCGCCCGGTCAGATACACGGCGACGGCGAGCGCCGCCAGCAGCGTCACCGTCAGATACGTCTTGCCTTCGGTGTCGCGCCAGTAGATGGCGAGCGTGCGCCGGCGCCAGGCGAGGAAGTGCATCGAAAAGTTGAATCCGGCCAGCAGCATGAAGAACACCGCGGTGTACTCGATGGCCGGCGAATGCCAGTAGCTGAAGCTGGCGTCGTGCGAGGAAAACCCGCCCAGCCCCATCGTCGAGCACATGTGCATGAACGCATCGGGCCAGCTCATGCCGGCGATGCGGTAGGCGATCATGCAGGCCGCTGAAATCGTCAGATAAATAAGGTACAGCCCCTTGGCCGTCTCGGCGATGCGCGGCGTGAGCTTGCTTTCCTTCAGCGGCCCGGCCACCTCGGCCTTGTAGATCTGACTGCCGCCCACGCCCAGCAGCGGCAAAATGGCCACCGCCAGCACGATCACGCCCATGCCGCCGATCCATACGAGCAGGTGGCGCCAGACGTTGATCGACAGCGGCAGGTCGTCCAGCCCGGTGAGCACCGTCGCGCCCGTGGTGGTCAGGCCCGACATCGTCTCGAAGTACGCGTCGGTGAACGACAGGTCCGGCAGATGCAGCAACAGCGGCAGGGTGGCCACGGCGGGCAGGGTGGTCCACACCAGCGTCACCAGCAGGAAGCCGTCGCGTGGGGCCAGTTCGCGCTGATAGCGCCGGGTCGCGAACCACAGC
>JANWZF010000290.1 GCA_025054905.1 Tepidimonas sp. | reverse complement strand
GATGCGCCGTGGATCGATGGACGCAGCAGCGCGGGCGCACAGGCGGCACAGGTCAAAAACAATGAACAACTGGCCCAAAATAGCCCGCAAGCGGCCCAATTGCGCCCCCTGATTTTGCGCGCCTTGCAGCGCGAACCGCTGTTTTTCTCGGCCGCGTTGCCGCGCAAGATCTACAATCCTCTTTTCAACCGATACCGGCCCGAGGCGCCCACCTACGGCCCCCATATTGACGGGGCTGTCCTCCACTCCCATGCCGATGATCAATGGGTGCGCACCGACGTCTCGTGCACCGTGTTTCTGGCTGAGCCGGACGAATATGATGGCGGGGAGTTGACGATTCACGACACCTTCGGCCCCCAGCGCGTCAAGCTGCCCGCCGGGGATGCCGTGCTGTACCCGGGTACCAGCCTGCACTCGGTTGCCCCCGTCACGCGAGGCGCGCGACTGGCCAGTTTTCTATGGATCGAAAGCATGGTGCGCAGCGATGAACAGCGCCGCCTGTTGTTCGAGCTGGACATGCAACTGCTGCGGCTGCGCCAGCAGCATGGCGAAACCTCTGAAACCACGGCTTTGACCGGTGTGTATCACAACCTGCTGCGCATGTGGGCTTCGACATGAGTGGCGCCACTTCTCTGACCGCGGCCAACCCTGCGGCGCAGCATCCGCAGCAGGCTGTCCCTCATGCAGCGGCTGATGCGTACCTGTTGGGTGGTGCAGGCCGCGAGGTGACCCTGCGCGCGAACGAGGCGGCGTGGCAGCGGCTAGGCTGGCTGCCCCGCGTGCTGGCCACCCCGACAGCTGTCGAGACCACCTGCGAGCTGTTCGGCCGCCGCTGGCCGACCCCCTGGTTGGCCGCCCCGATGGCCCACTTGCGTTTGGCCCACCCGGATGCCGAGCTTGCCCTGGCGTTGGGCAGCGCGGCCCAGGGCGCAGGCATGGTGCTGTCCACCCAGGCCAACACGCCTCTGGAAATCGTCGGCCAAGCCATCGCCCACGACCAGGAGCGCGGTCCGCTGTGGTTCCAGCTCTATCCGTACGGTCAGCGCGACGATTGGCTGCGTCTGGCCCAGCGCGCCCAGCGCGCCGGTTTTGAAGCCATCGTGCTGACCGTCGATGCGCCCGTGCAGTGGAGCCATCCCCGTGCACGCGCCGCCGGCTTTGCGCTGCCGGCCGACTGGCCCCAGCCCAACCTGCCCGCGCCCGCCCGACACGGTTCACTGGATTGGCTGCTTCAAACGGCGCTGCGTTGGGACGATGTGGCCTGGTTGCGCGTGCACTGCCCGCTGCCCCTGATCCTCAAGGGCATTTTGCATCCTGACGATGCCCGGCTGGCCTGCGAGCGCCATCTGTGCGACGCTCTCGTTGTCTCCAACCACGGAGGGCGGGTGCTGGACGGTCTTCCTCCCACTGCGGCGGTCCTGCCCGCCGTGCTGCAGGCTGTCGCACAGCGCATACCGGTGCTGGTCGATGGAGGCCTGCGCTGCGCAGCCGACGCAGCCAAAGCCTTGGCATTAGGAGCACGTGCCGTGTTGGTAGGACGTCCA
The DNA here is from genome assembly GCA_025054905.1 of Tepidimonas sp. Taxonomy (GTDB): domain Bacteria; phylum Pseudomonadota; class Gammaproteobacteria; order Burkholderiales; family Burkholderiaceae_C; genus Tepidimonas. The sequence goes on along the minus strand of JANWZF010000290.1, from coordinate 16 downwards.
TTGATTCAGGCGCTGA
>JANWZF010000244.1 GCA_025054905.1 Tepidimonas sp. | reverse complement strand
ACGCCACGCTTCGCTGAGGGCGGCGCGCACCGCCCGCTGCTCGTCCGTGTCAGCCTCGCCGGCGGGGACGCCCAGCATGCGCGCCGCGGCCGGGTTGACGTACCACGGGTGCCCGTCGTCGCCCGCCACGACGATGCCTTCTCCCAAGCCATTGGCGATCAGCCGGTTGACTTCACGCTGCAGCTGGGCCTGGGCGCGGCTGCGCTGGGCAGCGGCGACTTCACCCGCCAGGCGGGCGGTCAAGTGGCTGGCCAACAGCGCCACGCCGAGCAGGCCAGCGCCGGTGACCGCCGCCTGCAGCCAGGCGGCGTTGCCGACGGTGGACTCCAGCTGCCAGGCGCGCCCCAGCAACACCAGCGTGGCGGCCGATGCCGTGCCCAGCGCGAGCCGACGTGGCCCCAGCACGGCAGCCAGCAGCACCGGCCAGACGAACAGCGGCGTGAAATTGAGCCCACCCGGGGCCAATGCCTCCAGCATGGCGAACACCGCCAGATCGATCCACAGCGTCAGCAGCCAGCGCGGCGACCAGGCGCTGGCTTGCGGCGGCGCCGGTGGCAGCCCCAGGCTGGCGGCCGCAAGGGCGGCGAAGGCAGCACACAGCGCCACGATCCAGCCGGGGGTCAAGCCGTGCCACCATCCCCAGCCCTCCAGCGACAGCAGCACCAGGGCCACCCCCAGGCGCACCATCATCAGCGTGCGCCACAGGCGTCGCAAGCCACTGCCATCGAGTTCGTCGCGTGGGGTCGGTGAGCCGGGTGGGCGACCCAGCGGCCACGAGGGGGTGTAGCGCGGGCGCGCTGCCTCAGCCTTCGGCCAGTCGGCGGTGTTCATCGCAGCAGTATGGGCCCAGTGCCCCGCGTGTGGCTTCGCTGGCCGGCACGTGCACCCCGCAGTGCCGACAGCGCAGCATCGCCTGCGGGCTGGGGGGGGCAGCAGGCTGGGGCGGGTGCGGGGGCCGGCCTCGCAGCCGACGTTGTTGGCGCCACCAGGCCCAACCCAGCGCCAGCACGGTGATGACCAACAGCCACTTCAGCATCGGTTGCATGGTGAGGGCCACTCAAGCGCCGCGGCGCAAAATGACCTCGAGCACGAAGTGCGTGCCGACATACCCCAGCAGCAGCAGCGCACCCGCCGCGTACAACATGCGCACCGCCAGCCGGCCGCGCCAGCCCCAGCGCCAGCGGCCCCACAGCAGCACCGCCAGCACCGCCCACGACAGCGCCGTGAAGACTGTCTTGTGCGTGATCCAGCGTGCCGTGGGGGCCAGCAGGTGGGCAAAGGCCCAGCCGGCGATCAGCGTCAGCGTCAGCAGCGCAAAGGCGGCCGCGACGAAACGGAAGGTCAGCCGCTCCAGCGCCAGCAACGGCAACGCGGTGGGCTGGGGGCTGCCACGGCGGATCGCGGCTTCGGTGCGCTGCATCATCCAGCCGTGCGCCACCGCCGCGCCAAGCAGGCCGTAGGAGGCAAACCCCAGCGCCCAGTGCAGCGGCAGCCATGGCGAGGCCAACGTCGGATAGGCCGTGCCCGGAAACAGCAGCGCGAGCAACACCGCCGGTGCCCCCAGCCCAGCCAGCGTCCAGCGTGACGCCAGTTGGGGGTAGAGCTGCGTTTCGACCGCGTAGACGCCCAGCACCAGCCAGGCCGTCACCGACAGCGTCGGCGCAAAACCAAAGCGCACCGGCGTGGAGCCGAACGCGGTAGCCAAGGCCAGGGCATGCAGCACCAGGGTGGCCCAGGTCAACGCGGCCACTGCCTGGCGTGGCAGCCGCGGCGCGCCCAGCGCCAGCGCGACGTAGCCAGCCGCCGCACCCCATGCGGGCGCGGCCATCCACCAGGGGCTCGCCGATACAATCATTCGTCTAGTGTAACGAAGGCCCGCCATGGCATCCGCGCTTACCGAAAAACTGTCGCGCCTGGTCAAGCAGATCCGCGGCCAGGCCCGCATCACCGAGGCCAACGTGCAGGACATGCTGCGCGAGGTGCGGCTGGCGCTGCTGGAGGCCGACGTGGCGCTGCCCGTGGTGCGTGATTTCATCGCGCGCGTCAAGGACAAGGCGCTGGGGCAGGAGGTGGTCGGGTCGCTGACGCCGGGGCAGGCGCTGGTGGGCATCATCCACCGGGAACTCGCCGCCACGATGGGCGAGGGCGTGGCCGATCTGAACCTGGCCACGCAGCCGCCGGCGGTGATCCTGATGGCCGGTCTGCAGGGCGCGGGCAAGACCACCACCACGGGCAAGCTGGCCAAGTGGCTGATCGAGCGGCGCAAGAAAAAGGTGCTGACCGTCAGCGGCGACGTCTATCGGCCCGCGGCGATCGAGCAGCTGCGCATGGTCACCCAGCAGGCCGGGGCACAGTGGTTTGCCAGCACGCCACAGCAAAAGCCGCTGGACATCGCCCGTGCGGCCCTCGATTACGCGCGCAAGCATTACTTCGACGTGCTGATCGTCGACACCGCCGGGCGGCTGGCGGTGGATGAGGCGATGATGCAGGAGATCCGTGCGCTGCACGCCGAGCTCAAGCCGGTGGAGACGCTGTTTGTCGTCGATGCGATGCAGGGGCAGGATGCAGTCAACACGGCCAAGGCCTTTGCCGCTGCGTTGCCGCTGACCGGCATCGTGCTGACCAAGCTGGACGGCGATGCTCGCGGCGGGGCGGCGTTGTCGGTGCGCGCGGTCACCGGCGCGCCGATCAAGCTGGCCGGCGTCAGCGAAAAGCTCGACGGCCTGGAGCTGTTCGATGCCGAGCGCCACGCCGGGCGCATCCTGGGCATGGGCGACATCGTGGCGCTGGTGGAGCAGGTGACGGCCGGCGTAGACCTGCAGCAGGCGCAAAAGCTCGCTGCCAAGGTCAAAAGCGGTGGCTTCGACCTGGAGGATTTTCTGGAGCAGATCCGCCAGATGAAGAAGATGGGGGGGCTGTCCAGCCTGCTGGACAAGCTGCCCACGCAGCTGGCGGCCAAGGCCGGCGAGGCCGACCTCAGCCGCGCCGAGAAGGACATCCGCCGC
>JANWZF010000133.1 GCA_025054905.1 Tepidimonas sp. | reverse complement strand
GACGGTCGGATCGCCGGAACGAGGCAGAGGGGATGACCGCCTGATTGTTGGCCGATGGGCCCATTCCTTTGAATGGATTTGACGGGGTGTTGGGAGCACGCTTCCAGGTCTGGCTTTTGCTTGGGGGTGTGCGCCGGTCCAGGCGAAAAAAAGCCCGCACAAGTAAGCTTGCGCGGGCTTTTGAGTGTTGGTCGGCGTGGCGGGATTCGAACTCGCGACCCCTTGCACCCCATGCAAGTGCGCTACCAGGCTGCGCTACACGCCGAAGACTTTCATTATAACCGAACTGCCTCTGTGCCTGGTTCGCCGCAAGCAGGGCCGAGCAGGGCACGGATCGCGCGCAGCTCCTGCGCCAGCGCCTGACGGGTCTGGGGTGGCAGGTTGCGCAGCGCCGTAGACAAGTCCGGCACGGAACCCTCGTCCAGCGGCGCAGGGCTAGGGTCTTGCGGTTCGACGGTCGTGGCGCTGCGCGACAAGCGCTGCTGCTGGGCCCAATCGGCCAGACGGTGGCGCGCACCTTGGATCGTGAAGCCTTCCTCGTATAGCAGTTCGCGGATGCGCCGGATCAGCAGCACTTCGTGGTGCTGGTAGTAGCGCCGGTTGCCGCGGCGCTTCAGGGGCCGCAGCTGGGTGAACTCCTGTTCCCAGTAACGCAGCACGTGCGGCTTGACGGCGCACAGCTCGCTGACCTCACCGATGGTGAAGTAGCGCTTGGGCGGGATGGGGGGCAGCGTCGCCTCGTTGGCCATGGTCGATGCAGGCGGCAAAGCTGCAACTGTACCGCACAGGAGCCGCGCTTGGGGAAGCCGGGGCACTCACGCAGCCTGCAGCAGCGCATCCAGGCGGGCCGCGTCGGCGCAGAACAGGCGGATGCCCTCGGCGAGTTTTTCGGTGGCCATGGCGTCCTCGTTGAGCGCCAATCGAAACGCGGCTTCGTCGCTTTGACGGTAGTGCAGCGGCGGCAGGTCAGCCGTGCGGGCGCTGGCTTCATCCAGCACGCGCGTCACGTCACCGGGGGTGGCGGCCAGTTGCGCCAGCAGTTCGGGGCTGATGGTCAGCAGATCGCAGCCGGCCAGCGCCAGGATTTGGCCCGTGTTGCGAAAACTGGCCCCCATGACCTCGGTGGAGATGCCGAAGTGTCGGTAGTGGCGCCAGATGCGGGTGACAGACTGCACGCCGGGATCGCGCACGCCGGCATGGGCAGCTTCGTCCCATGATGCCCCCGCGCGTGCCTTGTGCCAATCGTAGATGCGGCCGACGAAGGGCGAAATCAGGGTCACGCCAGCGTCAGCGCAGGCCACCGCCTGGCAGAAGCTGAACAGCAGCGTCAGGTTGGTCTGGATGCCCTCGCGTTCGAGCTGTTCGGCGGCCCGGATGCCCTCCCAGGTGGCGGCGATCTTGATCAACACGCGCTGGCGCGGCACGCCTTCGGCTTCATACAGCGCGATCAGGCGCCGGGCGCGCGCGACCGTGGCCTCGGTGTCGAAGCTGAGCCGCGCATCCACCTCGGTGGAGACGCGCCCGGGGACGATGCGCAGGATCTCGGTGCCAAAGCGCACCAGCAACCGGTCGACGCGCTCGTCCAGCGCACGGCTGGCGTGCTGGGTGGTCACCTCTCGCAACAGCGGGGCGTACGACGGCTTGAGCACCGACTTCAGGATCAGCGAGGGGTTGGTGGTGGCATCCCGTGGCTGGTACTGGGCGATTTGCAGAAAGTCGCCGGTGTCGGCGACGACGGTGGTGTGGCGCTTGAGGGCGTCGAGCTGGTTCATGGGTGCATGCAGTTCTACGTGGGCCAGCACCCGCCGCCCCGTCCGGGCGGCGGCACAGTGGCTCAGGTCAGCGGTACGCTGAGTTGGGCGATGACGGGTCGGGTATCGGGGCGCACGCCGCGCCACCAGGCGAAGGTTTCGGCCGCCTGCTCGACCAGCATGCCCAGTCCATCGGCCAGGCGGGTCACGCCGGCGGCCTGGGCCTGGCGCAGGAAGGGGGTCAGCCCCTTGCCGTACACCATGTCGTAGGCCAGGGTGTGCGGGCCAAACACCTGGGGGGGCAGCGGCAGCGGCTCGGCGTGCAGGCTGGCGGCGGTGGCGTTGATGATCAGGTCAAAGGGCGCGTGTTGCGCAAGCACCGGGTAGCCGCAGGCGCTCAGCACACCGTGGCCCAGACCCAGCGCGGCCAGCGTGCGCACCAGGTCGTCGGCCTTGGTGGCATCGCGGTTGGCCACCACCAGGCAGGCGGGCCCCGCCTGCAGCAGCGGTTGCAACGCGCCGCGCGCCGCGCCGCCGGCCCCCAGCAGCAGCACGCGCTGCCCGGCCAGAGGCTGTCCAAGGTTGACCGTGAGGTCGCGCACCAGGCCCACGCCGTCAAAGTTGTCGGCGCGGCATCGAGCACCGTCGAAGATCAGGGCATTGGCCGCGCCCGCGATGCGGGCGCGTTCGCTGACCTCGTCGGCATACGCACAGGCCTCGAGCTTGAAGGGCAGGGTCACGTTCACCCCCCGCCCTCCGGCGGCGCGAAACGCATCCAGCGTGGCGGCAAAGCCATCCAGCGGGGCTTCGATGGCGCTGTATTCGAGCGCCTGGCCCGTGGCGCGCGCAAACAGCGTGTGGATCAAGGGGGACTTGCTGTGGCCAATCGGGTGGCCGATGACGGCGTAGCGATCCATGGCGGCATTGTCGCCGATCGTGCCAACAGACCCTGACGGCCGGCCAGCGCGGGCCGATGTGTGCAAAAGCTTGATGGGGTCGACGTCAAAGCGCTCGAACCCACAGGCAGCCTCGGCAGGCTAGGATGGCAATCCGAGCATGGTCGTTCAACCCCCACAAAGTCGAGTCCGCTGCCGATGTCGTTCGCATGCCCTGTTTTGTTCGTGTCGCATGGTTCGCCGATGATGGCCTTGGCCCCCGGCGAGGCAGGGGCGGCTTTGCAGCGGTGGGGGCAGCAGCTGTTGGCGCGCGGCGACCTGCGTGCCGTGGTGGTGATGTCACCCCACTGGATGGCTCCCGTGGCGGCCGTGAGCAGTCACCCGATACCGCCGACGTGGCACGATTTCGGTGGATTTCCGCCCGAGCTGTACCGTCTGCAGTATCCCGCACCGGGCGATCCGGCGTTGGCGCGTGCCGTGGCGCAGCGTCTGCAAGCGGCCGGCATCCCGACGGGGGAGGACGCGCAGCGCCCGCGTGACCACGGGGTGTGGTCGCCGCTGCGTTTTTTGCTGCCACAGGCGCGCTGGCCCGTGGTGCAGGTGGCGTTGCCGGCCGCTGCCGGCCCGGCCGACGTGTATGCCATCGGCGCAGCGCTGGCCGATCTGCGCCGGGACGGCGTGTTGATGGTCGGCTCCGGCAGCCTCACGCACAACCTGATGGAGTTCTTTGGCGGGCGGCCGGCCATCGATGAGCCGGCCGAACCCTATGTGCAGGCCTTCTCGGCGTGGGTCTGGGAGGCTCTGCAGGTGGGGGATCTGGCGGCACTGCTGGACTACCGTGCCCGCGCCCCGCAGGCCGCGCGCGCCCATCCCACCGATGAGCATCTGTTGCCGCTGTTTTTTGCGCTCGGAGCCGCGGGCTGGCCCAAGGCCGAAGGGGCGGCCGGTCGGCCTTCCGTGCATGCGATCACGCGCGAGGTGCAGTACCGCCATCTGGCGATGGACAGTTACGCCATCGGTTGAACCG
>JANWZF010000345.1 GCA_025054905.1 Tepidimonas sp. | reverse complement strand
TGTCGAGAAGCTGCACTGGTTGCCTGAGGCGCACACCGACTTTTTGCTGGCGGTCATTGGCGAGGAGTTCGGCTTTGCCGGCGTGCTGGCGGTGATCGGGCTGTTCATGTGGCTGACGCGGCGCATCATGCAGATCGGCCGTCAGGCCATCGCGCTGGATCAGGTGTTTGCCGGACTGGCGGCGCAGGGCGTAGGGCTGTGGATCGGCTTTCAGGCCTTCATCAACATCGGTGTCAACCTGGGCGCCTTGCCGACCAAGGGGCTGACGCTGCCGCTGATGAGCTATGGCGGCTCGGCGGTGCTGCTGAACCTGATCGCCATCGCCTTCGTGTTGCGCGTCGATTGGGAAAACAAAGGTCTGATGCATGGAGGGCGGTCATGAGTGCATCCCCCTGCGCCCTCATCATGGCTGGTGGCACCGGAGGGCACATCTTTCCGGGGTTGGCGCTGGCCGAGGCGCTGCGCGCGGCCGGCTGGCGCGTGCACTGGCTGGGCGCGCCGGGCAGCATGGAGGCGCGGCTGGTGCCGCCGCGCGGCCTGCCGCTGGAGCCGGTGCGCTTTGCTGGCGTGCGTGGCAAGGGGCCGCTGACGCTGGCGCTGCTGCCGCTGAAGCTGTTGCGCGCGTTTTGGGACGCCTGGCGCGTGGTGCGCCGCGTGCGCCCCGACGTGGCGGTCGGGATGGGGGGCTACATCAGCTTTCCGGGCGGGATGATGGCGGTGCTGGCGGGCTGTCCGCTCGTGCTGCACGAGCAAAACTCGGTGGCCGGGCTGGCCAACCGCGTGCTGGCGCGGGTGGCCGACCGGGTCTTTGGCGCCTTTCCGGCAGCGCTGCCGCAGGGGGAGTGGATCGGCAATCCGTTGCGCGCCGAATTCTGTTGCCAGCCGCCGCCGGCGCAGCGCTGGGCGCACCGCAGCGGCCCGCTGCGCCTGCTGGTCATGGGCGGCAGCCTGGGGGCCGCTGCCCTCAACGAGCGGGTGCCGCAGGCGCTGGCTCTGCTGCCCGCCGAGCAGCGGCCCAGGGTGCTGCATCAAAGTGGCGAACGACATCTGCAGGCGCTGCAGCACGCCTACGCCGCCGCTGGCGTGCAGGCCGAGTGCGTGCCCTTCATCGACGACGTGGCGCACGCCATCGCCGAGGCCGACGTGGTGATCGCACGTGCGGGGGCCAGCACGATCAGCGAACTGGCCGCGGTGGGGGCAGCGGCGCTGCTGGTGCCGTTTCCGCATGCGGTGGACGATCACCAGACGGTCAATGCGCGCTTTCTGGCCGACCACGATGCTGCCTGGCTGCGCCCGCAGGCCGAGCTGACGCCGCAGTGGCTGGCCGACTGGTTGCGCCGTCTGACGCGTGCCGAACTGCTGCGCCGCGCCGAGCTGGCCTGGGCGCTGCGCAAAACCGATGCCGTCGACGTGCTGGTGCGCGCCTGCACCGCGCTGGCGGCAGGAGGCAAGCGATGAAACATGCGATCCGCCATATCCACTTCGTCGGCATCGGCGGGGCCGGCATGAGCGGCATTGCCGAGGTGCTGCTCAACCAAGGCTACACGATTTCCGGCAGCGACCTCAGCGACAACGCCGCCACCCAGCGGCTGCGCCAGCTGGGCGCGCGCGTGCAGATCGGCCACGACGCCGCGCACGTGCAGGGGGCCGACTGCGTGGTGGTCTCCAGCGCCGTGCGCGATGACAACCCCGAGGTGCAGGCCGCGCGCAGCTTGCGGCTGCCGGTGGTGCCGCGCGCGGTGATGCTGGCCGAGCTGATGCGGATGAAAAAAGGCATTGCGATCGCCGGCACGCACGGCAAGACCACCACCACCAGCCTGGTGGCCAGCGTGCTGGCGGCCGCGGGCCTGGATCCGACCTTCGTGATCGGCGGACGACTCAACAGTGCCGGGGCCAACGCGCGGCTGGGCCAGGGCGACTACATCGTCGTGGAGGCCGACGAATCGGACGCGTCGTTTTTAAACCTGCTGCCGGTGCTGGCGGTGGTGACCAACATCGACGCCGACCACATGGATACGTACGGCCACGATTTCGGCCGGCTGCAGCAGGCTTTCGTGGACTTTTTGCACCGCATGCCGTTTTACGGCGCGGCGGTGCTGTGCGTGGACGATGCCCATGTGCGCTCGCTGCTGCCGCAGGTGCAGCGGCCGGTGACGCCGTATGGCCTGTCGCCCGAGGCCCAGGTGCGCGCGCTGGATGTGCGTGCGGTGGGCACGCAGATGCATTTCCGGGTGCAGCGGCGCAACGGCGTGGCCCTGCCGGAGCTGGAGGTGGTGCTCAACCTGCCCGGCGAGCACAACGTGCGCAACGCGCTGGCGGCCATTGCCGTGGCCGCCGAATTGGGCGTGCCGGATGAGGCGGTGGTGCGGGCGCTGGCCGAATTCAAGGGGGTGGGGCGGCGCTTCCAGCGCTATGGTGAGGTGCCGCTGCCGGGTGGCGGCACGGCCCTGCTGATCGATGACTATGGCCATCACCCGGTCGAAATGGCCGCCACGATGGCCGCAGCCCGCGGAGCCTACCCCGGCCGTCGGCTGGTGCTGGCCTTCCAGCCGCATCGCTACACGCGCACGCGCGATTGTTTCGAAGACTTTGTGCGCGTGCTGGGGCAGGCCGATGCGGTGCTGCTGACCGAAGTCTATGCCGCAGGCGAGCCGCCGATCGTGGCCGCCGATGGCCGCGCGCTGGCGCGCGCGCTGCGCGTCAGCGCACGCGTGGAGCCGGTGTTCGTGCCCGAGGTGGCCGAGCTGCCGGCCGCCATCTTGGCCAATGCGCGTCCGGGCGACGTGGTGCTGTGCATGGGGGCGGGTTCGATCGGTCAGGTCGCAGCCCAGGTGGTGGCGCTGGCCAAGGCCGCGGCGCAAGAGGGGGTCGACGCATGAACATGGGCGTGGATGTGCGCGCGCTTGGCAAGGTGGCGGTGCTGCTGGGCGGGCGCTCGGCCGAGCGCGAAGTTTCGCTGATGTCGGGGCAGGGGGTGCTGCAGGCGCTGCGCCGCTGCGGGGTCGATGCCCACCCGTTCGACCCGGCCGAGCAGGACTGGTGCGAACTCAAGCGCGCCGGCTTTGCGCGCGCCTTCATCGCGCTGCATGGCCGTTGGGGCGAAGATGGCACCGTG
>JANWZF010000230.1 GCA_025054905.1 Tepidimonas sp. | reverse complement strand
GCATCGTGCCGAATCTGGCACCGGCGGCCGAGCGCGCACCGAAACGGTAAGCAGCCCCGTCGTCGCCGGTGCTCACGCGCGGTCGAACACCGCGATGCTTTCGACGTGGGCGGTGTGGGGAAACATGTTGACCACCCCCGCGGCGCTGCAGCGATAACCGCCCAGATGCACGAGCAGGCCAGCGTCACGCGCCAGCGTGGCGGGGTTGCAGCTGACATAGACGATGCGCTGCGGCGGCTGCCAAGGCTGTCCCTGCGGGTCACGCGGCCAGCCACCGCCGGCCTGCGCTGCCTGCTGCAGGTCGGCCAGCGCCTTGACCAGCGCCAGCGCCCCTTCGCGGGGGGGATCGATCAGCCAGCGCTGGGCCGGCCCATCGGCCACCAGTTGCTCGGGCGTCATCGCAAACAGGTTGCGCGCCGCAAATGTCGTGGGCGCCAGCCCTCCACGGGCCTGCTGATTGCGCTGCCAGTTGGCCCGCGCGCGCATCACCAACGCCTCGCTGCCTTCCACCCCCAGCACCTCGGCCGCCTGGGTCGCGATCGGCAGCGTGAAATTGCCCAGACCGCAGAACCAGTCGATCACGCGCTCATGGCGTTGCACCTGCAGCAGCCGCAGCGCGCGCGTCACCAGCACCCGGTTGATGTGCGGATTGACCTGCGTGAAATCGGTGGGCCGAAACGGCATCGTCAGACCCCATTCGGGCAAGGCATAGGCCAGTTCGGGGGTGCCGTCATCATCATCGAGCCGGTGCACGCTGTCGGGGCCGGCGGGCTGCAGCCACCACTGCAGCGCCGCCTGCGGATGCGCGCGCGCAAACGCGCGCAAGCGCTGCTGGTCCGCCGCCGACAACGGCTCCAGGTGACGCAGCACCAGCGCCGTGACCCCATCGCCACAGGCCAGCTCCAGCTGCGGGCAGCGCTCGCGCGCCTGCAGCTCCATCATCAGGCCGCGCAAGGGGCGCAACAGGCGGCTGACGTGCGGCGGCAGCACCGCACAGGCGGTCATGTCGGCCACGTAGCGGCTCTTGCGCTCGTGAAAACCGATCAGCACCTCGCCTTTTTTGGGCACAAAGCGCACCGCCAGCCGCGCCCGCCAGCGATAGCCCCAGGCTGGCCCCACGATCGGCGGCAGCATCTGCTGCGCCCGCACTTTGCCCAGCCGCCAGAGGTTGTCCTCCAGCGCACGCTGTTTGATGGCCACCTGCGCGGCCGCGTCGATGTGCTGCATCTTGCAGCCGCCACAGGCCCCGGGCTGCAGACCAAAGTGGGCACAACGCGGCGCCACGCGCAACGCCGAGGGGCGATGCACCGCCAGCAGCTCGGCCGACTCCCACTGGGCTTTGCGGCGCGTGACGCGCACCTGCACCCACTCGCCGGGCAGCGCCCCTTCGACGAACACCACCTTGCCGTCGGGCCGCCGCGCGATGCCCTGGGCCTCCAAATCGATCGCGTGTACCGGCAGCGCATCGGCAGGCACCCCGCCGGGGCGCACCGGCGCCACGGGCGGCGCCAGCGCCGCCCCAACCGCCGCCTCGGCAGGGTCGTGCAGGGCTTCCATCAGCGGCTCGGCAGCAGGGTCATCGGATCCACGGGCTTGCCCTGCCGGCGCACCTCGAAATGCAACTTGACGCGATCGGCATCGCTGCTGCCCATCTCGGCGATCTTCTGGCCTTGCCGCACGGTCTGGTCCTCTTTGACCAGCAGCGACTGGTTGTGCGCGTAAGCCGTGAGGTAGGTGTTGTTGTGCTTGATGATGATCAGGTTGCCGTAGCCGCGCAGGTCGGAGCCGGCGTACACGACCCGCCCATCGGCCGCGGCCAACACCGGATCCCCGGCTTTGCCGCCGATGCCGATGCCTTTGTTGCGCGTCTCATCGAAGGCGTACAGGATCGGCCCACGCGCCGGCCATACCAGGCTGATGGACTCGCCTGCCGCGACGGGGGCTGGGCGGGTCGGAGAGGCAGCAGCGGACGATGGTGCCGCGGCCGGGGCGGGGGTCGCGGCCGGGGCGGCAGCCGGGGCCGACGGGGACGCTTCGGCCGGCAGCGGCCGCGGCTGAACCGCCGCACTGGTCACCGGCTGCGTGGCAACACCGGGGGCTGCGGACTCCGGCGTGGCAGTGGGCGGCACCACGCGCAGCACCTGCCCGACTTCGATGCGATCGGGGTTGGTCAGCTGGTTCCAGGCTGCCAAATCGCGCCAGCTTTGGCCGTGCTCCAAACCGATGCGGTACAGCGTATCGCCCGGCCGCACGGTGTAATAACCCGGCTTGCCTGCGTTGTCACTGCCAGACGCTGGCTGGGGAGGGGCTGCGGGGGCCGGGACGGGGGCCGGCGGAGCGGACGGAGTGGCGGGTACCGTGCTCACGCGCCGGTCCTCCACCGGGGCGGTGCGGGCGGGTTGACGGGGCGCGGCGCAGCCGGCCACCAGGGCCAGCAGCGCCCCCCCGACGATCCAGGCGCCGGCGTGGCGCGAAAGGGTGGGCGTCATCGCAGCGTCGTTTTCCGAGGGCGTCACAGAACGCCTGATTGTAGGGGGACGAAGTGCACGCTCTCGAGCTCTTGCCGCTGCCAGCCCGTGACGGTGCGCTCGACCACGACCAGCCGCTGCTGGCCGCCCCCAACCTCGGCCGGCGCCACCAGCCGCGCACCAACCTCCAGCTGCTGCAGCCAGGCCGCCGGGATGGCCTCGCCCCCCGCTGCGGCGATGATGCCGGCGTACGGTGCCCCGGCCGGATAGCCCGGCATGCCGTCGCCCCAAATCAGGTGCAAATTCGGGATGCGCAACGGTCGCAGGAGCTCGCGCGCGCGCTCGTGCAGCGCGCGCACCCGCTCCATGCTGTAGACCTCCCGGCTCAGTCGCGCCAGCAGCGCGGCCTGGTAGCCGCAGCCGGTGCCGATTTCCAGCACCCGCCCCAGCGGCAGGCCGCGCCCCGCGCACAGCAGCTCCAGCATGCGGCCGACGACGCTCGGCTTGGAAATCGTCTGCCCCCAGCCGATCGGCAAGGCCGTGTCCTCGTAGGCTTGCGCCACCAGGGCGCTGTCGACAAAGCGGTGCCGCTCCACCTCGGTGAGCGCTTTCAGCACCGCTTCGTGCCGCAGCCCTTGCTGCGCCAGCCGTTGCACCATCGCGCGGCGCACCGAGGCCGAATCCAGCCCGAGACCAGCCGCCGCTGCATCGGTCCGTTCGGGCGCCAGCGCAGGCAAGGCAA
>JANWZF010000200.1 GCA_025054905.1 Tepidimonas sp. | reverse complement strand
GCCGCATCGGGCCAGACCCCCCACAGCAGCGCATCCAGCGCCACGCCCCAGGCCAGGGCGGTGTATTCGAACGGGGCCACCGCGGCAGCCTGCCCGTGGCGAAACGCCTCGGTGATGGCCAGCTGGGCGCCAAAGCCGGTGACGGCCAGCGCGGCCAGGGCGGGCAGGTGTTGCGGGTCGATCGGCCGCCAGTGCGGCGCCGCCAGCGCGCCGGCCCCGAACGCCAGCGCCACCATCGACCACCACACCAGGCTCTCCGGGGCATCGCTGCGGCAGGCCAGTCGGCCCAGCACCGCCGAAGCGGCGTAGCACGCCGCACTCAGCAGCACCGCCAGGCCGGGCCAGCCGAGGAAAGCCTGCGGCGTGGGCCGCAGCGCCACCACGACGCCGAGCATGCCCGCGGCAATGGCCGTCCAATGCGACCGGCGCACCCGCTCACCCAGCAATGGCACCGCCATCACGGTGATCAGCAGCGGCGCCACAAAAAACAGCGCGTAGGCATTGGCCAACGGCAACGCACCGACCCCGTAGGCGAAGGACGACAGCATCACCACGGCCAGCACGCCCCGCAGTGCGTGCAGCGGCCAGCGCACGCGCCAGATGCGGCCCCAGGCCCCGTGCCAGCTGAGGTAGACCATCACCAGCGGCAGCGCCGCCGCGCCGCGCAGGGCCGCGACCTGCAGCGGCGGGTAGTGCCCGGCCAGGTGCTTGAGCACCGCATCCATCAGCGCAAACAGCGCCACCGCCGCCAGCATGGCGGCGATGCTGCGCAGGTTGCCGCTGGCCGGCAGACCACGGACAGGCAAGGCAGGCATCATCGGGCGAGTATCCCACGCCCGCCGTGTCCCTTCAGACGTTGCGCCGATATTGCCCGCCGACTTCGAACAACGCCTGCGTGATCTGGCCCAGCGAGCAGCAGCGCACTGCGTCCATCAGCACCTCGAAGACGTTGCGGTTTTCGATCACCGCGTCCTTGAGGCGCTGCAGCATCGCCGGCGCTTCGTGCGCATGACGGGCATGGAAGTCGCGCAGTCGCTGCAGTTGCGACTGTTTTTCTTCCTCGGTGGAGCGGGCGAGTTCCAACGATTGCGGGATCGGGTCGCCATGCGGGTTGCGGAAGGTGTTGACGCCGATGATGGGCAGCTCCCCAGTGTGCTTGAGCATCTCGTAGTGCATGCTCTCGTCCTGGATCTTGCTGCGCTGGTAGCCGGTTTCCATCGCGCCCAGCACCCCGCCGCGTTCGGCGAGGCGCTCGAACTCGGCCAGCACCGCTTCCTCGACCAGCTCGGTCAGCTCCTCGATGATGAAAGCGCCCTGGTTGGGGTTTTCGTTCTTGGCCAGCCCCCACTCGCGGTTGATGATCAGCTGGATGGCCATCGCGCGGCGCACCGACTCTTCGGTCGGGGTGGTGATGGCCTCGTCGTAGGCGTTGGTGTGCAGGCTGTTGCAGTTGTCGTAGATCGCAATCAGCGCCTGCAGCGTGGTGCGGATGTCGTTGAAAGCGATCTCCTGCGCGTGCAGGCTGCGGCCGCTGGTCTGAATGTGGTACTTGAGCTTTTGGCTGCGTTCGTTGGCACCGTACTTGTCGCGCATCGCCACCGCCCAGATGCGCCGCGCCACCCGGCCCAGCACGGTGTACTCGGGGTCCATGCCGTTGCTGAAGAAAAACGACAGGTTGGGCGCAAAGTCGTCGATGTGCATGCCGCGCGCCAGATACGCTTCGACGTAGGTGAAGCCGTTGGCCAGCGTGAAGGCGAGCTGGCTGATCGGGTTGGCGCCGGCTTCGGCGATGTGGTAGCCGGAAATCGACACCGAATAGAAGTTGCGCACGTTGTGGTGGACGAAGTACTCCTGGATGTCGCCCATCACCTTGAGGCTGAACTCGGTGGAGAAGATGCAGGTGTTTTGGCCCTGATCCTCCTTCAGGATGTCGGCCTGCACGGTGCCGCGCACGTTGGCCAGCACCCACTCCTTGATCTTGGCGATTTCGGTGTCGGTGGGATCGCGGCCGTTGTCGGCGCGGAACTTGTCGATCTGCTGATCGATGGCGGTGTTGAAAAACATCGCCAGAATGGCCGGCGCCGGGCCGTTGATGGTCATCGACACGCTGGTGCTCGGGTCGCACAGGTCAAAGCCGCTGTAGAGCACCTTCATGTCGTCCAGCGTGGCCACGCTGACGCCGGAGTTGCCGATCTTGCCGTAGATGTCGGGACGCGGGTCGGGATCGTGTCCGTACAGCGTTACCGAGTCAAACGCCGTGGACAGCCGCTTGGCGGGCATGCCTTCGGACAGCAGCTTGAAGCGCCGGTTGGTGCGAAACGGATCGCCTTCGCCGGCGAACATGCGCGTGGGGTCTTCGTTTTCGCGCTTGAAGGCAAACACCCCGGCGGTGTAGGGAAAGCTGCCGGGGACGTTTTCCAGCATCAGCCATTTGAGCAGCTCGCCGTGGTCTTCGTATTGGGGCAGCACGACCTTGCGGATCTTGTTGCCGCTGAGCGTCGTGTGGACCAGGCGCGTGCGGACTTCCTTGTCGCGGATCTTGACCACATACTCGTCGCCGCTGTAGGCCTTTTGCATGTCAGGCCACTGCGCCAGCAGTTTGCGCGCATCGGGGTCCAGGCGCTGCTCGCGCTGCTGGGCCAGCTCCAGGGTCGCTTCGGCGGCCTTGGGCCGGTGCGGTTTGTCTTCGGCCAGCATCGCCGCAGCGGCGCGCAGCTGCTGGATCTCGCGCGCCAGCCGTGCCTGGGCGCGCACGCGGCGCTTGTAGGCGCGCACGGTGTCGGCGATCTCGGCCAGGTAGCGGCTGCGCTGCGGCGGCACGATGGCGTGCAGCTGGGTGCTGTGGCGGGTGGCCACCCGCGGCAGCCGCCCCCCATCCACCCCGAGGGGCAGGGGCAGGCCCAGCTCGGCCAGCCGCGCCTTGAGGGCGTGATACAGCGCGGTGACCCCGTCGTCGTTGAAGCGCGCGGCCATCGTGCCAAAGACCGGCATCTCCTCGGGCCGTTTGCCCCAGGCCTCCTTGTTGCGCTGGACCTGCTTGGCCACGTCGCGCAGGGCGTCCAGCGCACCCTTGCGGTCAAACTTGTTGATCGCGACGAACTCGGCAAAGTCCAGCATGTCGATTTTTTCCAGCTGGCTGGCTGCGCCGAATTCCGGTGTCATCACGTACAGCGGCACGTCCACGTGCGGCACGATGGCGGCGTCACCCTGGCCGATGCCCGAGGTCTCGACGATGATCAGGTCGAACCCGGCGACTTTGCAGGCGGCGATCACGTCCGGCAGGGCCGCGGAGATTTCGCTGCCGAAGTCGCGTGTGGCCAGGCTGCGCATGTACACGCGCGGGCCCTGCTGCCACGGGCCAATCGCATTCATGCGGATGCGGTCGCCCAGCAGCGCCCCGCCGCTCTTGCGCCGGCTGGGGTCGATGCTGATGATGGCGATGCGCAGTTGGTCGTCCTGATCCAGCCGCAGGCGGCGCACCAGCTCATCGGTCAAGCTGGATTTGCCCGCGCCGCCCGTGCCGGTGACCCCCAGCACCGGCACGCGCGCCGTGGCCGCCGCAGCGCGCAATTCCGCCAGCAGGTTGGCGTCGACGCACCCCGATTCGTCTTCGGCAGAACCCCGACGGTTCTCCAACGCGGTGATCAGCTGCGCCAGCGCGCGCCAGGCCGCGTCGCTGTGACCACGGATGGCATCGAGCGAGGTGGGCGCATACGACGACAGATCCCGGTCGCAGCGCATGATCATTTCGCCGATCATGCCCTGCAGCCCCATGCGCTGGCCATCCTCCGGGCTGTAGATGCGTGCCACCCCATAGTCCATCAGCGCGCGGATTTCGCTGGGCACGATGACGCCGCCGCCACCTCCGAACACCAGCACGTGCTCACCGCCGCGTGCGCGCAGCTGGTCCACCATGTAGGTGAAGTACTCCATGTGGCCGCCCTGGTACGAGCTGACCGCCACGCCCTGCACGTCCTCCTGCAGCGCGGCGGTGACCACCTCGTCCACGGAGCGGTTGTGGCCCAGGTGGATCACCTCGGCGCCCATGCTCTGCAGGATGCGGCGCATGATGTTGATGGCCGCGTCGTGTCCATCGAAGAGGCTGGCAGCGGTGACGAAACGCACCTTGTGCGTGGGGCGGTATTGGGCCAAGGCCTGGTAATCGGCGGCGAGCTGGGTCACGGTTGGCGTCTCCTGTTAGCACCCGGGGTGGCCGGGCCGGGTGGCGGCACGGCCATCTTGACGTTTACGTAAACGTCAATGGTAGCGGAGAACCCGCCGCCTGCCAACGCGCCGCGGCGGCCGCCTCAGCCGTACAGCACCTTGGGCAACCACAGCCCGATGCCAGGGAACAGGTACAGCAGCACGATGGCCACGATCTGGATGCCCATGAAGGGCAGCATGCCGGCGAAGATCTGGTTGAGCGTGACGTGCGGAGGGCTGACCCCCTTCAGGTAGAACGCGCTCATCGCCACCGGTGGGCTCAGGAACGCGGTTTGCAGGTTCAGCGCCACCAGCAGCCCGAAAAACAGCGGGTCGACGCCGAAGTTGTCCAGCAGCGGGATGAAGATCGGCATGAAGATGACGATGATCTCGGTCCACTCCAACGGCCAGCCGAGGATGAAGATGATGACCTGGCTCAGGATCAGAAATTCGGTCTTGGACAGGTTCAGCGACATCACCCACTGCTCGACCAGTTCCTGACCGCCCAGCAGCGCAAACGCCGCCGAAAAAATCGCCGAGCCCACGAACAGCCAGCACACCATCGCGGTGGTCTTGGCGGTCAGAAACACCGACTC
>JANWZF010000125.1 GCA_025054905.1 Tepidimonas sp. | reverse complement strand
GCCAGCGCCCAGCTCGAAACGACCACGCTGCGCGTCTCGGTCAGCAAGATCGACCAGCTGATCAACCAGGTCGGTGAGCTGGTCATCACCCAGGCCATGCTGGCGCAGTACAGCCGCGATCTGGATGCCACGCTGCACCAGCAGCTGCTGGCCGGACTGGCCGACTTGGAGCGCAACACCCGCGATCTGCAGGAATCGGTGATGTCGATCCGCATGATCCCGATGTCGGTCGTCTTCAGCCGCTTCCCGCGCATGCTGCGCGACCTGGCCACCAAGCTGGGCAAGAAAGTCGAACTGGTCACCCATGGCGAGGCCACCGAGCTGGACAAGGGGCTGATCGAAAAGATCACCGACCCGCTGACGCACCTGGTGCGCAACAGCTGCGACCACGGCATCGAGGCGCCGGCCGAGCGCATCGCCAAGGGCAAACCCGAGGTGGGCACGATCACGCTGTCGGCGGCCCACCAGGGGGGGTCGATCCTGATTGAGGTGCGCGACGACGGCCGCGGGCTCTCACGCGAAAAGCTGCTGCGCAAGGCGCGCGAAAAAGGCATCCCGTGCTCCGACGACATGAGCGACCAGGAGGTCTGGCAGCTGATCTTTGCACCCGGCTTTTCCACCGCCGAGGTCGTCACCGACGTCTCCGGCCGCGGGGTCGGCATGGACGTGGTCAAGAAAAATATCGCGGCGCTGGGTGGCTCGGTGGAGATCGACTCCGCCGAAGGCTACGGCATGAGCGTCAAGGTACGCCTGCCGCTGACGCTGGCCATCATGGACGGCATGACCGTGCGCGTGGCCGACGAGGTCTACATCCTGCCCCTGTCGTCGGTGGTGGAATCGTTCCAGGTCGAATCCTCCAGCATCAACACCGTCGCGCAAAGCGCCCAGTTGGTAAAAGTGCGCGACGAGTACATGCCAGTCATCGCGCTGGATGCGCTGTTTCATGTGCCGCGCAAGACCCAGGAAGGGGCCAACGGCATCATGGTGGTGATCGAATCCGACGGCACCCGCGTGGCGCTGATGGTCGATGAACTGCTGGGACAGCAGCAGGTGGTGATCAAGAACCTGGAGGCCAACTACCGCAAGGTGCCCAATGTGTCGGGCGCCACGATCCTGGGCGACGGCAGCGTCTCGCTGATCCTGGATACATCGGCCCTGGTGCGGCGCGCGCGCTCATGAAACCGGAGGCCGTTGCCCAGCTGCAAGCGCGCGAATTCGCGTGGACGCCGGCCGACTTCGAGCGTATCCGCCAGCTGATCTACCGTCACGCCGGCATCAGCCTGCACGAGGGCAAGCAGGCCATGGTCTACAGCCGGGTTTCGCGACGTTTGCGCGAAACTGGCCACGACAGCTTTCGCAGCTATCTGGACTGGCTCGAATCCAACGGCGATGCGCAGGAGTGGCAGGAGTTCATCAATGCCCTGACCACCAACCTGACGTCGTTTTTTCGCGAAAACCATCATTTCGTCGAGCTGGCGCGGTTGGCGCGCGAACAGCCGACGCACGACTGGAAGATCTGGTGCAGCGCAGCCTCCACCGGTGAAGAGCCGTACTCGATCGCCATCACGATGGCCGACGCGTTGGGTGCTGCCGGGCGTTTTCACATCTGGGCCAGCGACATCGACACCCGGGTGCTGGAAACAGCGAAGCGCGGCATCTACAAGCTCGAACAGCTCAAGCCGCTGTCGAGCGAACAGCTGCGCCGATACTTTTTGCGTGGCAAAGGCGCCAACGAAGGGCTGGCGCGCGTCAAACCCGAATTGCAGCGTCACCTGCAGTTCTTCACGCTGAACCTGATCGACGAACACTGGCCGCTGCGCGAGGTATTCGACGTGGTGTTTTGCCGCAACGTGATGATTTACTTCGATCACGCCACGCAGCGCAAGGTGCTGGCACGCATCCACCGCGTGCTCAGGCCGCATGGCACGCTGTTTGTCGGTCATGCAGAAAACTTCTCCGACGCCCGCGACCTGTTTCGCCTGCGCGGCAAAACCATCTACGAACGACTATGACCTCGCCGGTACATACACCCGCCCACGTGCAGGTACTCAAATCCCGCCCACGCAAACCGGGAGAAGCTTCATTTTTCTTCTTTGACCAGCATTTCCGCTATGCCGCGGCCAAGGTTTTGCCAGGCGAGTACTACGTCTCCGACGAAGACATCATCATCATGACAGTGCTGGGTTCTTGCATTGCGGCCTGCATTTGGGATTCTCGGCTGCGCATCGGCGGCATGAACCACTTCATGCTTCCCGAAGGCGGGACCGACACCTCCGGGCGCTACGGGTCGTACGCGATGGAACTGCTGATCAACGAACTCATCAAGCGCGGCTCCACGCGCGAGTACATGCAAGCCAAGGTATTCGGCGGCGGCGCAGTGATCTCCGGCATGACCACGATGAACGTCGGGGAGCGCAACACCCAGTTCGTGCTCGACTATCTGGCCACCGAACGCATCCCGGTGGTCTCCAAGGACGTCATGGATATCTACCCGCGCAAGGTCGTGTTCTTCCCGGTCACCGGCAAAGCCATGGTCAAGCGCCTGGCCCACGCGCACCCCGACGTGCTCGAACAGCAGGAGCGCCAGGGCACTGCCACACGGCTGGCGCAGGTACACGCTGGCGGTACCGTGGATCTGTTTTGAAACCAAGCTATCCTTGCGCCCATGTCGAAGCTCAAGGTGGTCGTGGTGGACGACTCGGCACTGGTGCGCAGCCTGCTGTCCGAGATCATCAACAAGCAACCCGACATGGAATGCGTCGGCACCGCTGCCGACCCGCTGCAGGCACGTGAAATCATCCGCGAGCGCAATCCCGACGTCATCACGCTTGACGTCGAAATGCCCAAAATGGACGGGCTTGAGTTCCTCGCGCGCCTGATGCGGCTGCGCCCGACCCCGGTGGTCATGGTTTCCACGCTGACCGAAAAGGGGGCTGAGACGACCCTGAAAGCGCTGGAGCTGGGGGCGGTGGACTTTGTGGCCAAGCCACGCATCGGGGTCAGTGCCGGACTGCAGGAACTGGCCGACGACATCGTCGACAAGATTCGTATCGCGGCCAAAGCCCACGTGCGGCGGCTGGTCGCCCCTGTCACCCCCAGCCCCGCTGCTTCACCGGCTACCCAGGGAACGACGCCGGCAACGCCCAGCACGCCTGTGCGCCTGTCGACGGAAAAAGTCATCTGCATCGGCGCGTCCACCGGAGGCACCGAAGCCATCAAGGAAATCCTGATGGAGCTGCCCGCCGACGCGCCCGCGGTGGTCATCACGCAGCATATGCCGCCCGGTTTTACGGCCAGCTTTGCCGCCCGGCTGGACAGCCTGTGCCGCATCCGAGTGGCCGAGGCGCGCGACGGCGAGCGTATCCTGCCCGGTCACGCCTACATCGCCCCTGGGGGCAAGCAGTTTTCGCTGGCTCGCAGTGGCGCCAACTATGTCGCCGTGGTGGACGATTCACCACCGGTCAACCGCCACAAGCCGTCGGTGGAAGTGCTGTTTCGCTCCTGTGCCCGCGTGCTGGGCCCCAACGCCATCGGCGTGATGCTGACCGGCATGGGCGGCGACGGGGCCCAGGCCATGAAAGAAATGCGCGACGCCGGGGCTTACAACATCGCCCAGGATGAGGCCTCCTGCGTCGTGTTCGGCATGCCGAAAATGGCCATCCAGGCCGGGGCGGTGCACGAAGTGCTGCCCCTGAAACAGATCGCTCGTGCGATCATGGAACGGGTGGCCGGCGCGGGCGTGCGCCACCGCATTTGAGCACTCAGACCAGGCGGTCGATCTGGCGCCCGGTGGCGTCACCGCGCCCCGCCTCGGAAGCGGTGGCCCCATAGGTCTGCTGCGGCTCGCCCGGCGGCAGAGCGGCCAGAGGACGCGCATTCAAACGGTTGTGCAACTCTTCCAGCCGCTTGGCGCGTTCGGCGGCCGCCTGGCGCGCCTCCTCTCCGATCATCATGTCCACCGCCGTGCGGCTGGCTTTCCAAAGATTGGGCAACAGCTCCTTGATCTGGGTATCCAGCGCTTCCAGCGCCGGGTTTTTGACCGGAGGAAAGCCCTCGTCGGCCCGATCGGTCGCGGACGCGTTGGCCTCGGCATCGGCTTGCTGTTGCGCCCGGCGCTCCTCGGCGCGACGCGCGGCCTGTTCGGCCTGCGTACGGTCACTGCGGGCCTGCTGCGCGGCGCGCTCGTTGGCTTGCGCGCGCTCCCGCGGCCCCGGCTCACCCATGGTCTGCGGCGGCAGACCGCTGCGTTGCGGCACCGTGGCGTTGGTTTGCCCTTCCCCGGGCTGAGCCTCCTGCACCGGCGGCACGGGGGCCAACGGCGACGGCGCGGCCGCCTGCACCCGTGCGGCCTCGCCTTGCGGAGCTACCTGCTGAGGTGCAGCGCTGTCGCGCGCCACCGCCTGGCCAGGCTTGGTTGGTGTCACCGGCTGGGCTCGCACCAGGGGCACGGACTGCGGCGACGGAGCCACGGCGATCGATGAGATGGTCAACATGGCGCAATCCTCGGCTCAACGACCTTTACTCGCGGGATACACGCCCCGCTTTCCTCCTGTTTATCGGCCAGCTTGAGGCGGACTTTAGGCCTGCCGCCCACATTTTTCAACCTCATGCTGGCCGTACAATGGTGACAGCACATCAGGCGTGGCATCTTTCGTGCCGCGCCCACTTGCGACACTGAAGGATCACGCATGACAAACCCGCTCCCGCTGCACGACCGCGACGGCAAAATCTGGATGGACGGTGAACTCATCGACTGGCGCGACGCCAAGGTGCATGTGCTGACCCACACGCTGCACTACGGCTGCGGCGCCTTCGAGGGCGTACGCGCGTATGCCACCGAGCGGGGCACCGCGATCTTTCGCCTGCAGGAGCACACCGAGCGTCTGTTCAACAGCGCCAAGATCCTGCGCATGGCGATCCCCTTCAGCATGGAGGAGGTCAACGAGGCGCAGCGCACGGTGGTGCGCGCCAACGGCCTGCAAAGCGGCTACATTCGCCCGCTGATCTGGATTGGTTCCGAAAAGCTCGGCGTCAGCCCCAAGGGCAACCGCGTCCATCTGATGGTGGCGGCATGGGCCTGGGGCGCGTACCTTGGCGAGGAGGGCATGAAGCGCGGCATCCGTGTCAAGACCTCCAGTTACACGCGTCACCACGTCAACATCACGATGACGCAGGCCAAGACGGTGTCCAACTACACCAACTCGATCCTGGCC
>JANWZF010000083.1 GCA_025054905.1 Tepidimonas sp. | reverse complement strand
CGCTGTGCACAAAACGGCTGGGGGCTGCCTCTACAATCGCGCGCCATGGCCGAGATTTCGCCTGCCGCCGCTGCCTCGACGTATGCCGAGAGCGCGATCCGGGTGCTCAAGGGGCTGGAGCCCGTCCAGCAGCGCCCGGGGATGTACACGCGCACCGATCACCCGCTGCACATCGTGCAGGAGGTGATCGACAACGCGGCCGATGAGGCCCTGGCCGGCCATGGCCAGCGCATCGGCGTCACCTTGCATGCGGACGGTTCGGTCAGTGTGGAAGACGATGGGCGCGGGATTCCGCACGGTCTGCACCCCGAAGAGGGAGCGCCGGTGCTGGAGCTGGTGTTCACGCGCCTGCATGCCGGTGGCAAATTCGACAAAGGCAAGGGGGGGGCCTACAGTTTTTCCGGCGGTTTGCATGGCGTGGGGGTCAGCGTGACCAACGCGCTGGCGCGCCGTCTGGAGGTGGCCAGTCATCGCGACGGCCACGTCGCCACCATGGTGTTTGAGGCGGGGGCGGTGGTGCAGCCGCTGCAGCGGCGGCCGTTGCAACCGGGACAGCGCCGCCAGGGCACGACGGTGCGGGTGTGGCCGGATGCGCGCTACTTCGACAGCCCCGAGTTGCCGCGGGCGGAGCTGGTGCACCTGCTGCGCAGCAAGGCGGTGCTGTTGCCCGGGGTCAGCGTGACGCTGGTCGACGAGCGCGCGGGCACCTCCCAGAGCTGGCAGTTTCGCGGCGGGCTGGCCGATTATCTGGCGCAAAGCCTGGCGGATGAGCCGCTGGTGCCGATCATCACCGGGGAAGGCTGGATCCCGGCGGGACACGACACGTTTGCCGAGGGTGAGGGCGCGCAGTGGGCGCTGGCGTTCACCGAGGATGGGCCACTGGTGCGCGAAAGCTACGTCAACTTGATCCCGACCCCGGCCGGCGGCACGCACGAAAGCGGTTTGCGCGAGGGTTTGTTTCAGGCCGTGCGCGGGTTTGCCGAGCTGCATGCGCTGTTGCCCAAGGGGGTGCGTTTGCTGCCCGAGGACGTGTTCGCCCGGGCCAGCTTCGTGCTGTCGGCCAAGGTGCTCGATCCCCAGTTTCAGGGGCAAACCAAGGAGCGGCTCAACTCGCGCGACGCGTTGCGGCTGGTGGCCAGCCTGGTGCGACCGGCGCTGGAGCTGTGGCTGCACC
The DNA here is from genome assembly GCA_025054905.1 of Tepidimonas sp. Lineage (GTDB taxonomy): Bacteria > Pseudomonadota > Gammaproteobacteria > Burkholderiales > Burkholderiaceae_C > Tepidimonas. Next base: position 610 of record JANWZF010000083.1, on the reverse strand, counting down.
AGCACGTCGAGCACGGCAAACGGCTGGCCGAGCTGGCCATCCGCGCGGCGCAGAGCCGCCAGCGTGCAGCGCAAAAGGTCGAAAAACGCAAGGGCAGCGGGGTCGCGGTGCTGCCCGGCAAGCTGACTGACTGTGAAAGCCGCGAGCTGGCGCGCAACGAGCTGTTTCTGGTCGAGGGCGACAGCGCCGGCGGCAGCGCCAAGATGGGGCGCGACAAGTCCTTCCAGGCCGTGCTGCCGCTGCGGGGCAAGATCCTCAACACCTGGGAGGTGGAGCGCGATCGCCTGTTTGCCAACCAGGAGGTGCATGACATCGCGGTGGCCATCGGGGTCGATCCGCACGGCGCCGGCGATGACGTGGATCTGTCCGGGTTGCGCTACGGCAAGATCTGCATCCTCAGCGATGCCGATGTGGACGGCGCGCACATCCAGGTGTTGCTGCTAACCCTGTTTTTCCGCCACTTCCCGCGCCTGATCGAAGCCGGACGTCTCTACATCGCCCGGCCCCCGCTGTATCGGCTCGACGTGCCCGCGCGCGGCAAGAAGCCGGCGACGAAGTTCTATGCGTTGGACGAGGGCGAGCTGCACGCGTTGCTGGACAAGGTCGCGCA
>JANWZF010000023.1 GCA_025054905.1 Tepidimonas sp. | reverse complement strand
CTGCCCGAAACGCTGGTGGAACGCGCCCATGCCCTTGGCCATCGCGCGCTGGCGCTGACCGACGCCAACACGCTCGGCGGCGTCGTGCGCGCACACGTGGCCGCCCAACGGCTGGGCCTGCGGCTGCTGATCGGCGCCCATTGGCGGTTGCGCTGGCCTATGCTGCCGGGCGCAGGCTTGACGCTGGTGGCCCTGGCCCGCAACCGCGCCGGCTACGGTGCCATCAGCGATTGGATCAGCCGACTGCGTCACCAGGGCCGGCCATACGAGCCAGCGCCGCATGATCCACAACGGCTGCCGCTGCACGCCGACTGGGACGACGTGCCCGCGCTGCCCGGCTGCACGCTGCTGGCCCTGCCATGGAGCTGGGCGTTGCCGCTGGCCTCGCGCAGTGCGTGGCGGCTCGCGCTGGCCGGGCTGGTGCAGGCACTGCGCCAGCGCTTCGGTCCGCGCGTCTGGCTCGGTGTTGGCCGCGCGGGCTGGCTGCACGATGAAGCCTGGCTGACGCTGCTGACGGAAACCGGCCAGCGGCACGGTGTGGGGGTGGTGGCCGCCCCCGAGGTCTGCATGGCCACCCCCGCCGAGCGTCCCCTGCTGGATGTGCTGACGGCCACGCGGCTGCGCCAACCCCTGGCGCAGCTTGGCTTGGCGCGCATGCGCAGCGCACACACCCATCTGTGCACGGCCGAGGCATGGCAGCGGCACTATCCCCCCGCGCTGCGCGCCGAGGCGCACCGCATCGTCGAGACTTGCCAGTTCGGCCTGCAGCAATTGCGCTATGAGTATCCCCCCGAGGTCGTGCCGGCGGGACGCAGTCCGGCGCAGCACCTGCGCATCCTGACACTGCAAGGGGCTGCCCAGCGCTATCCGAAAGGGGTCCCTGCGGCGGTGCAGGCCCAGCTGGAACGCGAGCTGGCGCTGATCGCCGAGCTGCGCTACGAGCCGTACTTTCTCACCGTGCATGACGTGGTGCGGTTCGCGCGCACGCGCGGCATTCTGTGTCAGGGGCGCGGCTCGGCCGCCAATTCGGCGGTGTGCTACTGCCTGGGTATCACCGAGGTGGATCCGGCACGCAGCCCGCTGCTGTTCGAGCGCTTCCTCAGCCGTGCGCGCGCCGAGCCACCGGACATCGACGTGGATTTCGAACACCTGCGCCGTGAGGAGGTGATCCAGTACCTGTATGCGCGCTATGGCCGCGCACGGGCGGCTCTGGCAGCCAGCACCATCACCTGGCAGCCCGCCAGCGCCGTGCGCGCCGTAGGCGCCGCCCTGATGATGGCACCGGAGGCCATCGAGTGCCTGGCGCGCTGGTGCCGCCACCGCGCCCCCGAGGCGCTGCCGACTGAAGCGCTGCAGCAGGCCGGGCTGGATCCGGCCGACGCCACGGTGCAGCGCTGGCTGGCGCTGGCGCAGGCGCTGCTGAATTTGCCGCGCCACCGCGGCCAGCACACCGGCGGCTTCGTGCTGGGGCGTCAGCGGCTGACGTTGAGCGTGCCCGTGGTACCCGCGGCCATGCCCGGCCGCACCATCGTCGAGTGGGACAAGGATGATCTGGACGCGCTGGGGATGCTGAAAGTCGATGTGCTGGCGCTGGGCATGCTGTCGGCGCTGCGCGAGGCGCTGCAGCTGGTGAGCCGGTGGCGCGGGCGCACCCTGACGCTGGCTGACATCCCCGCCGACGATGCGGCCACCTGGGCCATGATCCAGCGGGCCGACACGGTGGGCGTCTTC
>JANWZF010000229.1 GCA_025054905.1 Tepidimonas sp. | reverse complement strand
GTCGGCTGCATCCGATCGCGCTGCCCGTGGCGCAGGCACAGGCCTGGGGCGAGTCAGCCGCCGCGCCGGTGCGTCTGCATGCCGATGCTGCGTTGTACGCGGGGTGCCTGGATGGCGCGCAGCGCGTGACCCACACGCTGGCCCCGGGCCGGATGGGCTATGTGCACGTGGTGCGGGGCCGGCTTGAGCTCAACGGCGTGGCCCTGGGCGCGGGCGATGCGGCGATGCTGGCCGACGTGACCACGCTGGAGCTGGCCGAGGGCCGCAACGCCGAATTGCTGTTGTTCGATCTGGCCGCCGATGCGGCGCTTTGATCCTCTGTGACTGTGAAAGGAGAACCCTGATGCCCAACATTGTCGTTGTCTACCACTCGGGTTATGGCCACACCCAGCGCATGGCGCAGGCGGTGGCCGAAGGAGCCGGCGCGCAGCTGCTGGCCATCGATGCCGAAGGCGAGCTGCCCGCCGGTGGCTGGGAGCTGCTGGATGCGGCCGATGCCATCGTGATGGGCAGCCCGACCTACATGGGCTCGGTGAGCTGGCAGTTCAAAAAATTCGCCGACGCTTCCAGCAAGCGCTGGTTTGCGCAGACCTGGAAAGACAAGCTGTTTGCGGGGTTTACCAACAGCGCGACGATGAACGGCGACAAACTCTCGACGCTGCATTACCTGTTCACGCTGGCCATGCAGCATGGTGGCATCTGGGTGGGTACCGGCATGCTGCCGTCCAACACCAAGGCCGCGCAGCGCAACGACGTCAACTACGTGGGATCCTCGGCCGGCGCCATGGCCAGCACCCCGTCGGACGCCAGCCCGGCCGAGATGCTGCCCGGTGACCTCGAGACGGCGCGCCGCTTCGGCCAGCGCATCGCCGAGGTGGCCGCGCGCTGGGCGCGCTGATCCGGCGCTCGGGGGCGACGGCCGCCGCCGAGGCCGCAGCCCCCTCTCTACAATGCGGGCGCATGTTCGTCCACCTGCGCCTGCATACCGAGTTTTCCATTGTCGACGGCACCACGCGCATCGACGATGCCGTCCGCTGCGCAGCGCGCGACGGTCAGCCGGCGCTGGCCATCACCGACCTGGCCAACCTGTTTGGGGCCATCAAGTTCTACAAAGCCGCGCGCGCGGCCGGTGTCAAGCCGATTCTGGGCGCGGAGGTCTGGCTGGCGGGCCTGGGGGGGACCACAGCGGTTGCCGGTGCAGCCGCCGCCACGCCGCGCGTGCTGTTGCTGGTGCAAAACCAACGCGGCTACCTCAACCTGTGCGAGCTGCTGGCGCGCGCCTGGACGCGCGGCGTGGTGCGGGAGCAGGCCCACGTGCAGTGGTCCTGGCTGCAGGAGCTCAGCGACGGTCTGATCCTGCTGTGCGGCGCGGCCGCCGGCCCGGTGGGCCAGGCGCTGCTGGCCGGCGACGAGGCGCGCGCCGAAGCGCTGGCGCAGCAGCTGGCGCAGACGTTTGCGCGCCGCTTTTACCTCGAGCTGCAGCGTGCCGGCCGGCCCGACGACGAGCGCCACGTGCAGCTGGCCGTGCCACTGGCGGCGCGCCTGGGGCTGCCGGTGGTGGCCACGCATCCGATCCAGTTCCTGGCGCCGCAAGACTTTGAGGCGCACGAGGCGCGCGTCTGCATCGCCGAGGGTGACATTCTGGCCAACCCGCGCCGGCCGCGGCGCTTCACGCGCGAGCAGTATTTCAAAAGCGCGCAACAGATGCAGGCGCTGTTTGCCGACGTGCCCAGCGCGCTGGCCAACGCGGTGGCCCTTGCGCAGCGCTGCAACCTGACCTTGACGCTGGGCAAGCCGCGTCTGCCGGACTTTCCCATCCCCCCGGTCGATGGCCAGCAGCTCGACACCGAGGCGTACTTTCGCCACGTCTCGCACCAGGGGTTGGAGCAGCGGCTGGGCCAGCTCTATCCCGATGAGGCCGAACGCGACCGCCAGCGCCCGCGTTACCTGCAGCGGCTGGACTTCGAGCTGGACACCATCGTCAAGATGGGCTTTGCCGGCTACTTCCTGATCGTGTCGGACTTCATCCAGTGGGCCAAGACGCACGGCTGCCCGGTGGGGCCGGGGCGCGGTTCGGGGGCGGGCTCGCTGGTGGCCTACGCGCTGAAGATCACGGACCTGGATCCGCTGCGCTACAACCTGCTGTTCGAGCGCTTTCTCAACCCCGAGCGGGTGTCGATGCCCGACTTCGACATCGACTTCTGCCAGGAAAACCGCGACCGCGTCATCGACTACGTCAAGGCCAAATATGGGCGCGAGGCCGTCAGCCAGATCGCCACGTTCGGCACGATGGCCGCGCGCGCCGCCATCCGCGACGTCGGCCGTGTGCTGGACTTCCCCTACGGCTTTTGCGACGCGATCTCCAAGCTCGTGCCCAACAAGCCGGGCATGAGCGTGACGCTGCAATATCCCCCCAACCCCAAGCCCGAGGGCGACAAAAACCACTATGCGCTGGAGCTGGAGCCGCAGCTGGCCGAGCGCGTGCAGAAAGAGGAAGAAGTGCGCCAGCTGATCGAGTTGGCGCAAAAGCTTGAGGGACTGACGCGCAATGTTGGCATGCACGCCGGCGGGGTGCTGATCGCACCGGGCAAACTGACCGATTTTTGCCCGCTGTACCAGCAGCCGGGCAGCGATGCGGCGGTCAGCCAGTACGACAAGGACGATGTCGAGGCGATCGGCCTGGTCAAGTTCGACTTCCTCGGCCTGGCCACGCTGACCATCCTGGAGCTGGCCAAGACCTTCATCATCGAACGCCATGCGGACCAGCGTGACTTTGCCTTCGAGCGCATCCCGCTGGATGATGCGGCCACCTACGAGCTGTTTCAGCAGGGACGCACCGAGGCGGTCTTCCAGTTTGAATCGCGCGGCATGCAGGCGATGCTGCGCGACGCCAAGCCGACCCGGCTGGAGGATCTGATCGCCCTCAACGCGCTGTACCGTCCGGGCCCGATGGACCTGATTCCCAGTTTCGTGGCGCGCAAGCACGGTCGCGAGCCGGTGGAGTACCCGCATCCCCTGGTCGAGCCGGTGCTGGCCGAAACCTACGGCATCATGGTCTACCAGGAGCAGGTGATGCAGGTGGCCCAGGTGCTGGGGGGCTACACGCTCGGCGGAGCCGACCTGCTGCGCCGCGCGATGGGCAAGAAAAAGCCCGAGGAAATGGCCAAGCACCGCGAAATCTTTCGCGCCGGGGCGGCCAAGAACGGCATCGACCAGGCCAAGGCCGACGAAATCTTCGACCTGATGGAAAAATTCGCCGGCTACGGCTTCAACAAGTCGCACGCGGCGGCCTACTCGTTGCTGGCCTACTACACGGCGTGGCTGAAGGTTCACTACACGGCCGAGTTCTTCTGCGCCAACATGACCATCGAAATCGACGACACCGACAAGCTGAAGGTGCTCGTCGACGATGCGCGCTCCTTTGGCCTGACGTTCGATCCTCCCGACATCAACACCGGCAACTACCGCTTCGAGCCGGTGGACGACCGCCGCATTCGCTATGGCCTGGGCGCTGTCAAAGGAACCGGGCAGCAGGCCATCGAGGCGATCGTGGCGGCCCGTCAAGGCCGCGGCGCCGGGGTGCGGGGCAGCAAGGCCGGCCCCTTCGAAAGTCTGTACGACTTTTGCGCCCGCGTTGACCGCAGCAAGGTCAACAAGCGCACGGTGGAGGCCCTCATCAAGGCCGGCGCGTTTGACGCCCTGCAGCCCAACCGGGCGGCTTTGCTGGCCTCGCTCGATCGTGCTTTCGAATGGGCGGCCACGCAGGAGGCGCACGCGGCTCAGGCCGGGCTGTTCGACCTGCTGGGGCAGGGGTGCCCGGAGGCCAGCGACGCCGAGCCGGCCCTGGTGGAGGTCGAGCCGTGGAGCGTCAAGGAACGGCTGGCGCACGAAAAGACCGCCCTGGGCTTTTACCTCTCCGGCCACCTGTTCGACGCCGCCGAGGCCGAGGTGCGGCGGGTGGCCCGGGTACGTCTGGCCGACGTGCAGGACAGTCGCGAGCCGCTGCTGGTGGCTGGCATCGTCGGGGAGTTGCGCATCGTCAACGGACAGCGCGGCAAGGTGGCCATCTTCACGCTCGACGACAAGACCGCGGTGCTGGAAGCCAGCGCCGACGAGGCGCTGCTGCAAACCCAGCGTGCGTTGCTGAAGGACGATGAGCTGGTCATCGCGCAGGTGACCGCGCAGCCCGACCGGTTTTCCGGGGGGCTGCGGTTGCGCGTGCAGCAGCTGTGGGACCTGCCGGCGGCACGCTGCCGCTTTGGGCAATACCTGCGCGTGGTGCACAGCGGCGAGACGGCGCCCGACATCGCGGCGATCGTGCAGGCCCATCCGCCGCAGCGCGTGCAGGCCCCCGAAGGCGAGTTCACCCGCAGCCTGGCGGTGCGCATCTGGCGCTGGCTGCCCCAGGCGCGCGCCGAACTGGTGCTGGATGACCGCGCGCGCTTCTACCCGAGCGAGGCAGCGCTGGCGGCCTGGCGCGCGCTGGCGCACGAAGGGCGCATCGAGGTGGTTTATCCCTAGCCGGCGGTTCGATGTCCGGCGGGCGGCTGGCGCCCGCCTACAATCCCGCCATGCTGGACATTCATCTGTTGCGCCGCGACCTCGATGCGGTGGTCGCGCGGCTCCAAACCCGTCAATCTCCGCAACCTTATCTGGACGTGCAAGCCTTCGAGCGCCTGGAGGGCGAGCGCAAGGGCTTGCAGGTGCGCACCGAGGAGTTGCAAGCCCGCCGCAACAGCCTGTCGCGGCAGATCGGACAGCTCAAGGGGCAGGGGCGGCACGACGAAGCCGAGGCGGTGATGGCCGAGGTGGCTGCGATCAAGGCCGAGCTGGAGGCTGCGGCGGCGCGGCTGGAGCAGATCCAGGACGAGCTGCAGGCGCTGCTGCTGGCCGTGCCCAACCTGCCGCTGCCCGATGTGCCGGTGGGCCCGGACGAAAGCGCCAACGTCGAGCTGCGCCGCTGGGCGCCGGGTGCGGGCTATGGGGCCGACCCCGCACCGCTGCCGTTTGCCCCGCGCGACCACGTGGAGCTGGGGCAGCGTCTGGGGCTGGATCTGGAGACGGCCGCCAAACTGAGCGGCTCGCGCTTTGCGGTGCTGCGCGGGGCGTTGGCGCGGCTGCACCGTGCACTGGCGCAGTTCATGCTGGACGTGCAGACCCAGGAGCACGGCTACACCGAGTGCTACACGCCTTACATCGTCACGGCCGAGACGTTGCGCGGCACGGGCCAGCTGCCCAAGTTCGAGGCCGATCTGTTCGCGGCCCGCAAGGGGGGCGCGCACGGCGACGATGAGGGCTCGCTGTACCTGATCCCCACCAGCGAGGTGACGCTGACCAACTTCGTGCGCGACACCATCCTGCCCGAAGCCGAGCTGCCGATCAAGCTGACCGCGCACACGCCGTGCTTTCGCTCCGAGGCGGGTGCGGCCGGGCGGGACACGCGCGGACTGATCCGCCAGCACCAGTTCGACAAGGTGGAGATGGTGCAAATCGTGCACCCCCAGCAGGGCCGGGCGGCGCTGGAGGAGATGACCGGTCACGCCGAGGCGATCCTGCAGCGGCTCGGGTTGCCGTACCGGGTGGTGTTGCTGTGCACGGGCGACATGGGCTTTGGAGCCGCGCGCACGCACGACCTGGAGGTCTGGCTGCCCGCCCAGGGCACCTACCGCGAGATCAGCTCGGTGAGCCTGTGTGGTGATTTTCAGGCGCGCCGGATGCAGGCGCGCTTTCGCAACGCCCAGGGCAAAACCGAGCTGGTGTACACGCTCAACGGCTCGGGGCTGGCGGTGGGGCGCGCGCTGGTGGCGGTGCTGGAGAACTATCAGAACGCCGACGGCACGATCACCGTGCCGTCGGCTCTGCGCCCGTATTTGGGCGGGGCCGAGCGGCTGTGAGGTCGGGCGGGGCGATCAGCGCAGACCGGCGCCGGGGGCGTCGAAACCGCGCTGGATCAGCTCGATCTTGTAGCCATCCGGGTCGGTGACGAAGGCGATCACGGTCGTGCCGCCCTTGACCGGCCCGGGTTCGCGCGTGATCGTGCCGCCGGCGGCCCGGATGCGTTCGCACGCGGCGTACACATCGGGCACCCCGATGGCGATGTGGCCGTAGGCGGTGCCCATCTCGTACTTGTCCACGCCCCAGTTGTAGGTCAGCTCGATTTCGGCCTGGCCCGGGTTGCCCCCATCGTAGCCGAGGAACGCCAGGGAGTACTGGTACTGCGGGTTGTCGGACGTGCGCAGCAGGGTCATGCC